>JAFOXU010000124.1 GCA_017425725.1 Alphaproteobacteria bacterium
GTTAATTTCATCCCAGACGTTGATACAGATGCAGCATCAATTTCCAACATGCGCCCAACAACATCTTCGCCCATCACCGCAGATATACGGGATAACAAATCCTGATTTTTTGGAAACACCCATTTATCATTTAAAACAAACCCGACATCTGTACGTGCCATCGCCAATTTTTTTACAACATCCAGAACCGACATCAATTCTGCCCTGTCACCACGCAAGAATTTTAATCTAGCAGGTGTTTTTGCAAACAAATTCCTGACACGCATACGTGTACCTATTTCCCATTCAGAAGGTCTTATTTCACCAGTATTACAATCGATTTGCCACCCGTTTTTATCATTACCATTATTTGTATCGATTGTCATATCAGACACAGATGCGATTGACGGCAACGCTTCGCCACGGAATCCCATAAAGTTAATATTTAATAAATCATCATCAGGTAATTTTGATGTTGCATGTCTTGTGATTGCACGTGCCAAATCATCACGTGACATCCCAGAACCATTATCAATAACACTTATCATTGTGCGACCACCATCGGTCACATCAACCACAATCTGATCCGCACCTGCATCCAGCGCATTTTCAACTAATTCCTTGACCACACTGGCCGGATTTTCGACAACTTCGCCCGCTGCGATTTGATTCACAAGAAAGTCTGGCAACACACGAACTGTCATAAAAATCCTTCCTTTGCTATTAATAAAATCAGTCTTTAAACTTAACTTCTAATATTTCGTATTCTTTTTCACCACCAGGCAATTTAACGATACAAGTATCACCAACACAGCGACCAATCATTGCACGCCCAACAGGTGACGTACATGAAATAACAGTACGTCCATCCGATTCGATATCAGACAAAATTCTGCACTGCATTTTATTGCCATCTTCATCTTCGGCCACAACCCGTGCGCCAAAAACCACCCTGTCGCCCGTCAAAGAATCAACATCGATAACAGATGCGTTTTCAATTACACCCTCAATAAATCTGATTCTCGAATCAATCTGACGCTGTTTTTCCTTGGCAGCACTATAATCTGCATTTTCAGACAAATCGCCCAGCGAACGTGCCCACTGGACAGTTTTTAGTATTTCTGGTCTTTGGTTTTCTTTTAAATCTTTTAATTCCTTAATCAGGCTATCAAAACCTGCACGTGAAATCGGTTTCTTTTCCATAATTATAATCCTATATGTTTTTGTTCTCCGAATTATACGCATTCATTTTAATTTTGCAATTATCAAATGAAACAGGTATAATTTTACTATTATGTTCAGGTTAAATATCTTAAATCGATTTTTATTACGCCGATTTTTTTCCGGTGTTGGCTTGGTATTATTGGTCGTAGGTGGCATTATTATGGCTGTCACATTTGTTGAACGTCTGCCATCAAACCCGAATGCCATGGTGGCACTGTATGATGCATGGATACGTCTGTTGGAATACATACCGATGTTTTTACCAATGTCTGTATTTATGGGTACATTGCTGACATCGTACAACCTTACAAAATCTAGCGAAGGGATTATTATATCCAGCGCAGGCCTGTCACCATATCAAGCAACACGTCCTTTTTTTATAGGCGCATTTTTAATCGGTCTGTTTGCAACAACTGTGATTAACCCATATTCTGTTAGCATCAGTTCTCAAAACATAACTTCCGAAGACTTACAGTTAATTGATGATAAAATCTGGCTGCACGAAAACGGCACAGACAAAACAATCACATTAAACGCACAGACACTAAATAAATCAAATAACGCACTTGATTTTATAAACACAACTATTTATATCCAAGGCGCTGACTTTAAATTATCCGAACGCATTGATGCGAAACGCATAACATTATCAGAAAACAAACTGTATACATCAGATGCAACGATATTAAAACAAGACGGTACAACAACCACTGGAAAATGGGAAACAAACACATTGTTAACCCCACAAACAGTACTGGACAGATATTTACAACCAAATCAAATTTCATTTTGGCAGTTGCCATCATTTATAAAAAAATTACAAAGTATTGGCGCACCTGTTCGTGGTCATTTGGTTCAATTATGGACTTTGTTATTTTTGCCATTAACCATGATTGCGATGGCAACATTGGGCGTTGCATTTTCACAAACAAAACAACGCAGAAATTACAGTTTTGGAATTAAATTCAGTCTGGGCATTATTACATGTTTTGCATTATACTTTTTAATTAATTTATTTAATGCACTTGGCGCAACAGGCGCATTACCACCAATGTTGTCTATTATTGCCCCACCATTGATTATTATTGCAGGCGCTGGGATATTCATGAACAGTTTTGACACAATATAATACATAAGGATTTTACACAAAATGCCATTAAAGAAAAAAAAGAAAACAAACTTTCGTATTATTCTGACTTGGACACTGATTGCAGTATTAATTTTACTGATGCTGATATCATTTCCTGCAACACAACACATGACAGAAATTGTGGTATATCCATGAATTATATAGACATATTTTTAGAAGCCCTGTCTGCAGAAAAAGGACGCAGCGAGAAAACACTGGCCAGTTATGCATCTGATTTACATTTGGCAGATTCTGCAATAGGCGGTGGTTTGATGAACGCAACAGAATCAGACATACAAAATTATTTATCCGCCCTGCCAGACAAGGCATCTTCGATTGCACGCAAGGCATCTGCCCTGCGTGGATTCTATAAATTTTTAATGCTAGAAAAAATCATCACAGCAAATCCAACCGCAAACTTGGAATTACCAAAAAGAAATCGTGCATTACCAAAATTTTTAACCGTCGAAGAAATAGAATTATTAATATCATCCGCAGGCGACATACGCAATTCTTTACGTCTGCGTGCAATGATTGAATTATTATACGCATCTGGATTACGTGTATCTGAATTGTGTGAATTACCAATGTCTGGAATATTGGGGAACAAATTATTAATACACGGCAAAGGCGCCAAAGAAAGATTAGTCCCAATGCACGATGCTGCGATACATGCGTTGAATAAATGGATTGATGCACGTGGTGATACAGATTCCAAATACGTATTTCCATCAAACGGAAAAACAGGTCACATAACCCGTGATGGTTTTTTCAAGATTTTAAAAAAGTGCGCTGTATTATCTGGCATTGACCCCAACCACGTCAGCCCACACGTATTACGCCATTCTTTTGCATCCCACTTATTGGCAGGTGGTGCGAACCTGCGTGCGATACAAACAATGTTGGGCCACGAAGATATTTCTACAACCCAAATTTACACACACGTAATGCCAGAAAAATTAAAAGAAACTGTATCTAATCATCACCCATTTGCAAACAAGAAAGGTATATAAAATATGATAAAAAAATGCGACCATTTGGGATGCACCAAGGCTGGCACATGTCGTGCCCCAAAAACACGTGATTTAAAAGAATACTGGTTTTTCTGCCAAGAACATGCCGCAGAATACAATAAAAATTGGAATTTCTATGCCAATATGACCCCCGAAGAAATTGAGGCAGACTGGGAACGCCAGACATTTGGTGAACCATTAAAAGATGCCGCCGATGCAAACGCATCTGCAAACGATTACGCAAACTTTATAAACGACTTTATCACAGGGCGCAGCAAATTTGACCGCATGCCTGTAAAAAGCAAATTACCAACCACAGTTGTATCTTCGTTAAAAGTATTTGGCTTGGGCATTTCTGCAACATGGCGTGAAGTTGGCGTAAAATACCGTGCATTGGCAAAGAAACACCACCCAGACACGGCAACCGACAAAAAAAATGCAGCAACAGAATTTGCAAAAATATCTGCTGCATACGATATATTGAAAAAACATTTCGGCAAGAAATAAGGCTTTTTTATAACCCTTTTTTATGATATAATTTTATCCAAAAGGAGAATTATATATGAAAAAGCAACTGTCTGTTATTGTTGGCGCATTGGCAATTTTGGCCACAACAAATGCATATTCCGAAACAAATTGGGGCACACGTGCCGGGTCCAGCGCAAATCTGTCTGGTGCACCATCAACACGCACCCGTGAAAACGTAAATTACAAAAAATATCAAACAACAAAACGTACATACACAACCCGTGATTCTGGCGATTTGTATTATACAAAGCCTGCAAACCGCAGTGCATTGTACAAAGAATACACAGGTGCAAATTCTTCACGTGCAACAGAAACCAAAACAACTGTACGCAAAGTACGCTCTGAGACAGCACGCACAACCGCAAAACGCAAATATTTCTTGGCCCATCCATTCTTTCAACCATTGGGTGGCAAATTTGGTTCTATAACAGATTTGTCTTTCACAGACAGTTCATATGATTTCGTCACACAACAAGCTGTATCATTTTTTGACTCGTCTGATGCACCTGTGGCCGATATGTTCGCTGGATTAAAAGCAAATTGGAAGTCTAATCAATTTTCAGTCAAAGAAGATTTCAGTTATGGTCTGACAGATCGTTTTGCAATCTTAGGAATGTTGCAGTACAACTCTTCTGAATATGAAATAGATTACGACGACCCAACTGCAACATCAGATAAAATGGATGACAGTGATTTAAACCTGTATGGTTTGGGTGTTCAATGGCGCTTTGTTGACACCGACCAATGGATTGCAATGGCGTCTGCCTATTTCCAGCATCAAAAAGATATCGCAAACAACTTTATCTTGGAAGCCAAGGCAGGATACAAGGTACAAAAATCAACAATCTATGGTTTGGCACGTGGTTGGTACATTGATTTAGATGGCAATTCATACGGTAATGCAATCATTGGCACAGATGCATCCGGCATTGAATCAACAATATATCTGCCATATCAGGTTGGTGACAACACTGCTACATATATCGAAGGTGGTATTGGTGTATTCAGTGTTCTGAACCAAGACTGGACATTAAATGCAGAGGCTGTATTTGGCAACTATGACTGGCACAACCAGGCAACTATCAAGGCGGCAATCGCATGGCAACCAAATGATTGGTTTGCATTAAACCTGTACGGCAAAACATCTTTGTACAACAATATAAACAGCAAAACACTGGATCTGTATTACCAAAACCCAACACTGAAAATAGACAACGGGGCTGGTACATATGTTCCTTTGGATGCACTGTACAAAGTTGGAACAGCAAAATTGGATAACTATTCAGAAATGACCATTGGTCTGCAAGCAATATTCCAATTCTAAAAAAATAATTTGATATTCCCGTTTTAAACGGGAATATCATCCCAGGAGAGAGAGTCACATCATGCATAAAATTTTATCTGCATTTTTAATCAGCATATTTTTTGCCCTGCCCGTTGCATCACACGCAAATGTATTGGAACACGATTCATCTGATCCATTATACATATTGAATCAAGAAGAACTTTTAAGCCAAACATATGTTACATATTGGAACAACATGTTGCGTATCGGCCAAGGCATATCTTATGGTCTGAACGAACGTTTATCAATTGGCGCCAATGTACACTATCAACACCATTTTAATGGCAACAAAGATGGTTTTTCCGCCATTGATTTGGGCGCAACATATCGCATGACACGTGCCAATGACACAGAATCGCACGTTATTTCCGATTTGTTATTTGGATTTAAATTCGGTGGCAGTTCGCACGCTCGTACACCATATTATGCAAATTCTACATATTATGCAGGTCTGCGTATTGGTCGTCAATGGGCTGGCATGACATTGGCCGCCACAGTAAAATCCAGTTGGGTATTTGATGACGAACGTGGACTGTCA
>JAFOXU010000044.1 GCA_017425725.1 Alphaproteobacteria bacterium
ATTCTTTGATTTGCGATATTAATAATTCTGTTCCATCCAATGCTTTTTGCCCCAACAGCTGACTGTCACTGCCTTTTTTGGCGGCAACTGCCATCGCCCCTTCGGACACCCCAACACCAGCACCAGCACCAACAAAAGATGTCGCAACAGCCCCCCATACACGTCTAGATTTACCGGCATCCAACACACGGGCCTTTAAATCTTCGGCATCCAGCCAACCGCCACATGTAACGTTTTGTCCCATTGCAAAATAACGACCGGGGATATCATGCGTATCAACACGTTCATCAGAATTTTGAACAGATACCTTTACATAACAAGTATTATTTTCTGGATTTTCCACATCTTCGACCATAGTGGCATAACTGGTGGTATTGCTGTTACGTGATGCCCAAACAAATGTTCCTGCATGCTGACCTGCACGCATCAGGCATGCATCACGTTGCGTATTTATTTCTGACAATTGTTCTTTATCGTCATTATTTGGCGGTGTATTTATTTCCTGTACAATTGTTGTGACCGCTTTATCGTTCGATTTGAATGTATTGCGAACATCAGTATTAACACCACGCATCATTGAATTACGACGCATAGCACCGCCAACACCAGCCGCACTTGCAGGTATTGCAGCAAATCCATCACCAAATACCAACAAAGACAAGATCCCATATAAAAACGCACTGCGCATAGTCCCACCTTTCTCTTAATTGAGATAATTATAAAATAATAATAAAAAAAAAGCAACCGCCCAGATGGGCGGTGGATTTTATTGTATCTGTAATTTTATATCGCTTGTTGTGCCGGTGAAGAATCTGTCGAAAAATATTTTGTAAAGTCATATAAACTGGCACCTGTACTTTCCAATATCTTTGCAATACTGTTTGTAGAAGGCCAGCGTGGTTGTCCATATTTGGACCAACGTTTACTTTTGTTAAACGTTGTTGCGTCTAATCCGCTGCGTTTCGCAAGTCCTGAACAGGATACTTTGTGATCTTTAGCGAATGAATCAATAGCGAACCAAACATCTGCGTGTGTCATTTAAAAACTCCTTGTTTCATTTGTTGTTGGACACGAAGGAATTATAGACTAGGTTTTTATGTTTTATTTTATACCGTTTTTACGCTAACCAATGTATAAAAAGAGGACTGGAAACGCTGAACATATATATTTTACAAGACTTTTGAATGTTTGAGCTGTATTTTTACGGTTAATTTATTCCTAAAAAAATAACTATTGTTTAGAACTTTTTCCTGTTGTATGGTATGAAATTATCATCGTAAAAGGAAAACAATGCCAACTATTAAAACAAAAATTGCTTTTTTGCGCGAATTATTAGCATTAAAAGAAGTTATTGATTTGGGACAAATTCAAGCTGCAGCGGAACGAAACGGGTTCAAGCATTCTAATATGTCGAAAATGATTTCAGATTTAGAAGCACGATTTAAAACACGTTTATTAATACGTAGCTCAGCAGGCAGTGTGCCAACAAACACAACACGCCAATTATATGCAGATATTGAAAACATATCAGTCGCACTTGATAATATTTTTCATAATATTACAGGACCTGATGAACTGACTGGTCATATTTCTATTTGGACCGAAGAAGGCTTTGCCGGAAGCCGCTTGTTTATGGAATTATATAAGTTATATGCCAAACACCCAAAAATCCGTTTGGACATTTTAACAAATCGTCACATGAATATGTCAAATCCAGACATATCTATACTTGATATACGTTCGTTACAAAAACTGCCCGGAACCAAGCCATTATTCAAATTTAAAACCAAGACAAAATTCTATACCACACCAGAATACTTACAAAAACACGGAGTACCACGTGATATGGACGATATGCTGGAAAATTTTGAATTATGCGTCCGACAAAAATTCTTGCAATTACCAGAATGTAACTTCATTCTAAAACGTGCAAAAAAATTAAATCTAACAACAGATTCTGCGTCTATTGCATACCAGCTGGTATGTGATGGTGCCGGCATATCACTGATGCCAGAATGGTGCACCATG
>JAFOXU010000122.1 GCA_017425725.1 Alphaproteobacteria bacterium
ACAGCCGCATCACAAGCATTTACCAATGCAGAAACAGAATTAAATACGTTAAAGGGACAACTGGATACAAAATTAACAGAATTGGCAAGCGCAAACGAAAGTGAAGAACAATGAAAAAATTACTTATAACATCTATATTAACCATTTTAACGTTGCCTGCATTCGCAGACGATGCCAGTAATCCATTTGCAAATGCCAAAACTGCTGACGAGGCATGGGGAATTTTTGAAACAGAATCACAAAATATTCTGAACAAATATAAATCACAATTAAAAAACAAAGAATTCAAAAAATTAACTGAACTACGTCAAGATTTATTGGAAAATAAACCTGCTACATCTGCAGAAATTTCAGACGAAAAATCACAAACAAACGAACAAGATAAAGACAAAAATACACAGGCAAAAGACACAAAAGAGAAAAAGCAAAAAGGCAAAGTTAAACGTGAACTGACCGAAGAAGAAAAAGAACAAAAATTAAACGAATTACGTGACAATGCCAAGGCAATGAAGGACAAAGAACAATCCACAGAAAATAAATTACTGGGGGCTGCTGGTATTGGCGCAACCGGTATCGGTGGAATGCAATTGGCATCTGCAATGTCAGAACAAAATGCAGACCAGGATGCAGAAATGGCGATGAAGGCATATCTGGCAACATTTACATGTAAATACGGTGACAAACGTGTCAATGGTGGCGAAGTTGATGTTGCATTACCTGGCGGAAACGAATTGGTCAGTCTGTATACAGAATACGTCACACTGGCAAATGATTTAAAAGTTCGCAAAAATGCACTGGGTATAAAACCAGGCATCGAAGCCGAGGCCATCTTGGACAGCGCAACAACCGGCCTGTATGATGATGTCGGTGTTGGAAAAACATCTGGCGCATATGCATCGCTGGCACGTGCATTACAAGACCCAGAAGGCGAAGATGCAAAAATGTGGGCCGCCCAAAAAGAAGAAACAGCCAAGAAACTGAAAACTGGCGCAATTACCGCAGGTGTTGGTGCCGTGGGCAGTTTGATTGGTAATTTGGCCATAAATGCAAAGGCACCAAAGGAAAAATCTGCGGATATAAAAAGAAAATACAGCAAACTGCAAGACAGCTTTAAAGAAATTGAAAAAGAAGTTGAACAACTGCCAACGCCAAAGTGTTCAGACATAAACGGCGCAAATGGTACATACCCAGATTGTAAATGCAACGGTACAAACACTTATCTGGACACAAACCAGGGCAAATGCATAACATGTCCAGATGATCAAATTGTACAGGGCGATACATGCGTTCCAAAAGGATGTGAACTGACTGGTATTACCAAAGAAGGCCAATGTGCCTGTGCTGAAAACACAAAACAAAATGGCAAGCAATGCGAATGTACACTAACCGGCGTTGTAACCGATTGCACATGTGGTTCAAACGCAACAAAAAATAATGATAATAAATGTGAATGTAATGATGGATTTGATGAAAAAACAGAAAACGGTATAACAACGTGCGTTGAAAAAGTGGTTATACAAGCCGAAGAAATTGCATCTATATCATTAAAGGCAGATACTTTGTTTGACAGCAACCAATACAATATTACAGACCCCAAAAAAGAAGACCTTGTTGGAAAAATTTGGAAAGCAATACAAGAAAAAAATCCAGACGCCACTAATGAAATATTAAAAGAAACATGCATAACATTAACGGGTCATGCAGACTGGACAGGAAAATCTAAATCGAACCAAACCCTGTCTGAAAATCGTGCAAAAGCAGTAAAAGATGTATTAATAGAACAATCTGGAAACGTACTAAGCGATGACAATTTTATCGTATCAGGCAAAGGCGAAGATGAATGCCCAGAAAAAAACAACAAAACAGAACCGCAAAAGGCGGCATGTCGCAGGGTTGATGTAAAAATTATAACAGGTGCATGCGACGGATTCACCCCACCTGCATTGGAAAACATAGCAGGTGCACTAAGCGGTGTAAAAACCGGAGCCATAACAAAATAATAACAAAATACCCTGCCCCATGTTGGGGCAGGATTTTTTCATACATTTACATAAAAAAATCCCCAAACGGGGATTTTTTATTTATCTAAAATATCTACTACCTTTACTTTAAAGACAACGGCCTTGCCTGCCAATCCTTCGACATATTGTTCTGGGAATGTGATATTGATATCACGTTCTTCACCTTCGGTCATACCAACCAATTGTTCTTCGAAACCTGAAACAAATGCACCACTGCCCAATTCCAATGGATAATTTTCTGCTGTGCCACCTGGGAATTGAACCCCGTCCAAGAACCCAGCAAAATTAATAACAACTGTATCGCCATTTTGTGCAGTCTGTGTTTTTTCACACGCTGTTAACCCAACCATTGCCAATACCCCCATTACTGATGCAATTTTTTTCATTTTTATCCCCTTGGTTTATTGATTATTTATTGTAAACACATCTGAAACCGTATTCACGCATTGTTGTGCCTTCGGCCTCGATTCTGTAATCAAAATATGGTGTTGGGCGCATTACATCAAAAGATGGTTTGTCATACACCATAACAATACTATCTGCATTACGTCCACAAATACGTTTCATTTCATAATCTGCAACAGACGCCAATACAGAACGTGTATCACCATCAACATCCATACCATCTGCATTTTGCATTAATCTTAATCTCATTTCACGCAGGTCTGTATTTCCCAACAGAACTTCTACACGCACCATTGTGCCCTTGTATTCCTGCCAGCGTGTTTCTTTTCTTGATGTATTCCAACGATTACTGGTCGTTTCTTTTTCCCCAGCAGTCTTTGGTTTAAAAGAATCAATATTTGAATACTGGTTATCCGCCTGCATAAATTCACTGGTGCGTTCGTTATACAGCGGTGCATCTGGGCCACCCTGGGCAAAATCTTGTTCATTATATGCAGAACCAGACATGCACCCACCCAATGTTAATGCGCACAGACCTAAAAATAAAAATGATTTTTTCATAATATTTCTCTCTTACTTTTTTTTAATTTTATCAAATAAACAGTTTTGATTCAAGTCACGATTTATGATAAAATCATATTGATGTCAAATATTGTTCTAAACTCTTTATTAAAACCACTAGAAGAATTCTACAAACCTTCGTTCGTAGAAGAAATCGCAATCAATCACGCTGGCGAGGTATGGATGCGACTGCATGGCGCACGTGTTCCATGGGTGTCATATCAATCAGATGTGTTAAGCAAACAGTATCTGGTTGATTTAATACATACTGTGGCAAATATTTACGAACGTCCATTTGATCCAATACATGGCATGCCTGTTGTTTATGCAACCCTGCCCGGCAATCACCGTTTTACCGCAATCGCAGGTCCAAACGTACAATATGACGAACGTGACGTAACAGGTGGTGTGGCACTGAACATCCGTGGCGGTGGCGCACACGATACAAGTTTTGAAAATTATCATCTGCAGCGTGGGAAAAAATTATTAAAGGTCAAACCACGTGAAAAAGATCGACCAGATGACCCGTATGACAGACTGATGTCCGCAATCAATGACGGCAGCCCAATATTAATCAGCGGTGCAACATCAACAGGTAAAACAACTTTCTTGAATCATATGCTGACACTGATTGATAAAAACAGTCGTGTTATCACCGTTGAAGACGCACGTGAAATTCGTGTTCCACAGGCGAATCGTGTTCACTTTGTTTTATCACGTACCGAACAAACAAACGATTTTAATTATGCCCGTCTGCTGGACTTGGTTGTACGTATGACACCAGACGTTATTATTGGTGGTGAAATATCAACAGATAACGCATCTGTATTATGGGAAATGCTTGGGACTGGTCACGACCACTTCTATACAACAATTCACGCAGAAAGTGCCGAGGCTGCATACGCCGCATTTGCAGACAGAATTTTACATACACAGCCTGCATACGATCGCACAGATTTAATCACCGAAATGAAAAAGAAAATTCGTGTGGTACAATTATCACGTGATGGTTCACTGCGTGCCGTGACCGAGGTTGTATAACCCCACCCACCTATTTTCCAATTGAAAATGTTTTATCCTTGGAAATCAATGCGCGCATTTCCTGCATTTGACGATACAGGCGCAATGTAAATGCATTATTGCCATTAATAAGTGGTTCGCCAGCCAAATCAACTGTCTTAATCATATATAATTTATTCGCACGTTCTTGTGGTAAATTAACAGGAAACGAAACAGTATCACCCTGTATCATAACCGCATACGCATCGTAATATGAAAATGGCCTATTACAAAATCTTGGTATCTTAACAAATTCGTCCCTGTCACAAAAAATGCTTTTATCCGCCTTGCCATCACCAGTGGTATCCAGAAAGATATACGCATTTTGCTTTCTTATAATTTTACCTGTAATAACTGCTGTCATTTTACACACACCTTGTTTTACACACTAAATTTTAGCACAAACATACGATTTGTCAACAAAACATTTGTAAAAAAACGGGAACTTTTTCGTTCCCGTCTGTACTTTTCTTCTATCTAACTATTGATTTCCAAACACACGATTGTAAACCTTGTCGTTTACTTCGATTGGATATTCACGCATCAAGAAAGAATTATAGTCTTCTTGCAATCCTGTTGCAGACATATTTTCCATTTCTTTACGTAAACTGGCCATTTTTTTAGAATCAACCTTTGGTGTTGTTGCTTTCTTGACACTTAATACATAGAATGCATCAGAACCATTTTCGATTGAATTTTGTCCGATTTTATCACGGAATGCAG
>JAFOXU010000057.1 GCA_017425725.1 Alphaproteobacteria bacterium
ACAGGCCAAAAATAAATCCGACCACAAAGGGTCGGCTGAATTCTTGGTGCGGGCGAAGGGAATCGAACCCTCGTCTTCAGCTTGGGAAGCTGACGTGCTACCATTATACCACGCCCGCAATGTTCCGTATTTTATATAAATCAAATTAAAATGTCTATGAATATTTTGGTCTTGTATAAAACCGCCTGTTTTTGCTATAATTTATCATCAGAGAGATGTTTTATAAAATACACAAATTTTTATCCGTCATTTTGTGTGCCTGTCTTGTTGGCACTGTTGCGCACGCAGACGATGTTTCTGACGTTATTCGTGATTCGAAACGTTTGACCAGTGCGAAACAAGGCGATACGTCCGCTGAAATTTTTGATGACATTGATTATCTAAAAGGGTTACTTGAAAAATTTAATTGGGAAAATTCATCTGATTCAAAACGTCGTGAGTTATATAAAAAACTGACAAACACTGTCAAAGACATCGAAGATGCAGAAAATGCCGAAGAACAAGACGAATTAGAAGACAAACGTGCCGATGCCAAATCTGCCAAAGAACAGGAACAATCAACTGCGAACAAGTTATTGGGCGCTGCATCCATTGGCGCCATGGGTTTAGGGGGAATGGAACTGGCATCTGCGTTATCTGAAAAACAAGTTATGGAAGACACAGAACAGGCCATACGTGCGTATTTAGCAACCTTTACATGCAGATATTCAGATGGCAAATCTGTCCAAGGTGGCGAAGTTGACATTGAATTACCAGGCGGAAACGATTTGTTCCCGTTGGTTACAGAATATAAACAACTGGCTGCTGATTTAAAATTACGCAAAGAAGCACTTGGTATCGCACCTGGAATTGAAAGCGAACAAATTATAGACAAGGCTAATTCTGGTTTGTACGACGACGAAGGCACAGGAATAACAGATGGCGCATACACATCCGTATCACGTGCATTGTCTGACAGCACGAGCGAAGATGCCAAAGAATGGGCAGCAGACAAAGAAGCCATTGATAAAAAAATAAAAACATCTGCCGCAGTGGTCGCAACAACCGCTGTTGCAAGCATTGCTGCAAATTTAGCCATTAACAACAAGAAAAAAGACACGGCCGCAAAGAAAGCAGACACAACACGCAAAGAAGTCCGTTCTGTTCTGGATGAAATTATAAGGAACTGCAATACAGCAATTGAAAATGCATCGCCAGAAGAATCACAAGGCGTTCATTTATTAACAGGATATGAAGATCTGGAAAATCTGGAGGAACATCCAATATGCAAATAAAAATTGTAAAAAAATTATTAAGTATTGTGTGTTTCTGTATGAGTATACAGATGTTGGTATTCCACCCTGTAATGGCAGCAGGCAACCCATGTCGTGATATTGGCGTATCTGGCGAATGTGAATTATTCAAAGAATTTATACAGGTCCAACCAATGGTTGCACAACAAATAATTCGAACTGCATTAAATGACAACAATGTGACATTTGGCGACTATACAAATAAAACCATTGGTGATGACACATACGACGTAACAGACAGCAAAGGTGCAAAAC
>JAFOXU010000076.1 GCA_017425725.1 Alphaproteobacteria bacterium
GTGATAACAACAACAAAGTTGAATTTATTTGTTACAGTTTTAAAGGCAACTCTATTCCTGCGAATGAAATAATTAAACATTTTGCAAATTATTGTTATACCAATACAACCAACTCATGCGAATCTAAAAAAGAATCACGTCCATCCGACCATTACAACAAGAAAGATGCACAACGTGCAGAAAAACAAGAACAAAATAAAATCGGTAAACGTTGCGAGATTGAAAATGCAAAATCTGCAAAATACACACAACAACCATCGGGGGCAATTGTATGCGAACCAGATGAATGTATCTGTGGATATGAAATCGTTGTAAAATCATCAAATAATTATACATGCCAAAAATGGAATTCAACACCAAGTTGCCTATCACAGGATTTGGAGAAAAACGCCACCAAGGGACACTATGAATGCAAAAATAACAAAAAAATATGCGTTATTGACGATTGTGATTATAAAACACACTATTTAGATTCTGCAAAAAATAAATGTGTCGCAAAAAGTACTGTAAAATGTGCAAGCGACGAAGTTGTTAATAACGCAGGAAAATGTCAGAAAAATGTAAAGGTTGATATTAATAAACCAGGCGACATAACCGGACACGAATGGACCGAGGCTGACGGTGAACGCATGAAATGCGATCAAGACAAAGACAAAAAACATACAAAATTCGAAAACAATAAATGCGTTTGCGAAAGTAACGATTATGAAATGCAAAGCGATGGATACTGTACATTAAAGCGTGCAAAGTGCCTGAAACAAAAAAACACCAAATACGAAAATGGCAGATGCGTTTGTACCAGTGATGACTTTGAAATGCACAAAGATAATAACTGCTACCACACAGCCGAGGCTTTAGACCGTGAAGCATCAGAAATGGAAGATGCAGAAAACGCAGCCAATGATGCAAAATCGTCTGCAGAAGTAATTCAACTATTATGCACAGATTCTGGTGGCACATGGAAAAACGATAAATGTACATGCCCAAAAGGTTACGAACTTAATGATACTAATGAATGCGAAATTACAAACGAAGCACAAAAACTAGCAGAAAAAGAAAAGGCATGCACTGAAACAGATGGGAACTGGAACAAAACATCAAAAATATGCAAATGCAAAACAGGCTTTACAACCAGCCGTGAAGGGAAATGCGTATCTACATATGACGAAGAAAAAGCAAATTCTTGTGCTGAAACAGGTGGTAAATGGACCAAGAAAAACACATGTAACTGCAAAACAGGTTGGAGATTAGATGAAAATGGCATATGCCAACCAAATGAAAAAACCATAAACAAACAACGTCACAAAGAACTGTGCACATCGCCAAACACATGGAATGACACATTAAACAAATGCACATGCAAGGATAAAAAACAATTCTTTGATGACGAACTGGGATGTACAGCCGCATCACAAGCATTTACCAATGCAGAAACAGAATTAAATACGTTAAAGGGACAACTGGATACAAAATTAACAGAATTGGCAAGCGCAAACGAAAGTGAAGAACAATGAAAAAA
>JAFOXU010000041.1 GCA_017425725.1 Alphaproteobacteria bacterium
CGTTCTGGCATTGCGCTGGATTCAACGAATATGGCATTTACTGCGATTGCCAATTCAGATGCTATTTTATTTGTTGTTGATGGTCGTGTTGGCCTGACCAACGAAGACCTTGATTGGGCACGACTGGTAAAGCGTAAGACACGTGCGCCAGTATTGTTGCTGGTAAATAAAAGCGAATCGGACAAGCGTTTGGCGAACGTACATGATTTTTATAAATTAGGTTTTGGTGAACCTGTATTAATTTCTGCGGAACATAAACGTGGTTTTGATGTAATTTACGAATTTTTGGATAAATTATCTGGCCAAACCGATGTGCCAGAACAAGATACCAACCCTGCACCAGATAACCGTATCAAGATTGCAGTGCTGGGGCAACCAAATGTTGGAAAATCGACATTTGTAAATCGTGTTTTGGGTGAAAAAAGACAGATTGTTATGGATGCGCCTGGAATTACACGTGATACAGTAAAAATACCGACCAAGTTTTATGGTCGTGACATTGTTTTGATGGATACTGCGGGCCTGCGTCGCAAGGCAGGGGTCACAGATGATGTTGAAACATTGTCTGCATTAAAATCGTTGGATGCAATTGACAAGGCAGATGTTGTAATCTTGATGGTTGATTCAACCAAGAATATTGAAAATCAGGCACTGGGTATTGCTGCACGTGTATATAATGCCGGAAAAATTTTGTGTGTAGCATTGAATAAATGGGATTTGGTTGAACCGGAATTGCGTGATGAAAAATTATTAAAATTAAAACATCAGTTTTCAAATTCTTTTCATCAAATTATCAAGCCAATGATATTGGCTGTATCTGCGGAAACTGGCACTGGTGTACAAAACATGTTCCGCAGAATTTATGAACAGTGGGATATTTCGATGGCGCAGGCACCAACCAGTTTAATTAACAGAATTGTTGAAAAATTGGTTGCAGACCGTCAGCCACCATTATCACGTTTGAAACGTCCGATGAAGATTAAATTTGCACGTCAAACAGGTCGTCATCCAATGAAAATAACAATAAATGTTGGTGGCGCATCTGATATTCCAGAATCTTATACACGATATCTGCGTCGTGGACTGGCAACTGCGTTAAAGTGGGAACATTTGCCGATTGTTATTGAATACGACAAGTCTGAAAACCCATATGATTAAACACTGGCAAACGCCAGTGTTTTTTTATAATACTGTTCAAAAATTATGATATAATATCCACAATGTAACCGAGAGAGAATCAATGAAACGCACGGCTGAAAATATTATTTCACTAAAAAATATAAATAAAAGTTTTCCGTTGGAACTGGGCGGCGAACAGCAGGTTTTATTTGATATAAACTTTACAATAAAATCTGGTGAATTTGTTGCAATTATGGGCCCCAGTGGTTCTGGAAAATCAACGTGTATGAATATCATTGGTGCGTTGGATACGGCCAGTTCTGGTACCTATGAATTATATGGTCGTGATGTAACAGGTTTAACACCTGATGAATTGGCGACTGTCCGAAACGAGCATATTGGCTTTGTTTTTCAACAGTTTAATCTGCTGCCAAAGCGCAGTGTTTTGGACAATGTTATGTTGCCGTTAATGTATCGTGGTCTGCCAATGAATGAAAGAATAGATCGTGCACGTGAAATGTTAAAACGTGTCGGTCTTGAAAACTTTGAAAGTTATTTGCCAACACAGTTATCTGGTGGTATGAAACAGCGTGTTGCGATTGCACGTGCGCTGGCAGGAAACCCAAAATTGATTCTTGCAGACGAACCAACGGGTGCCTTGGACAGTAAAATGGGCAATGAAATATTAAAATTCTTTAAAGAATTAAATGATACTTTAG
>JAFOXU010000150.1 GCA_017425725.1 Alphaproteobacteria bacterium
AAAAAGGGGTTGGAATCATTGGGCGAATACAGAACCGTCATAGAAGAACACAAAGCAGATGCAGGTTCTGTTGCGATGTTAGATGAATTGGTTCATTGCGGATTTTTTACACAACAACGCTGTCACGAAATAATAACATCATGGTTGGTCGCATATTTGTACCCTGCCGCAAATTTTAAGACTGCACATTCAAAACGAAACATTATGCAACATAACATGTTCTTTGAAAGTGGTGCAATTAAACTGGATGCAAATGGACGTTTGGTTATAGATTTTAATCGTGTAATTGAACGTGGCAATAAAATGCTATCTGATGCGATTGATATTCAGTTATCTGGAAACCCAGATATGGCACGCAAACACATCGAAAAATACGCAGTTTGGACACCACAATTGCAAACACTTGGAGCAAAATTGTCTGCGGTCGACAAGCAACGAAACTCGTACATTGTTGAACCATTAGCAGATGAAATTCGTCAGAAAAAACGATAAGCATAATTTGCAAATATCACAAAAACACCTTTATTATATTTGTTGACAAATAAATATCTTGTGCAATAATATATTGTATAAGGTATTTATTATATGAATCACGTTTGTAATAAAATTAGTTTCGCAATAAAAAACACCAATTGGTGTAACCTGCGTTGTGCGCACTGCTGTGAAAACAGCGGCCCCAATGTTGCGCTAGATATTATGCCACTGAGATACGTTGAAAAATATATTGCTGAGTTTAATGATATGCCATTACCAAAATGGGAACATATGGTTTTTACCGGTGGCGAAACAATGGCACCCTATTTCCATGGACGAATGGAATATATACCACAATGTTTAGAAATTGCAGCATCACATGGTATGGTACCATTTGTTAAAACAAATGGCGTATGGGGTACTAACGAAGAATTACGTCATCGTATTTTGCGTGACTTTGCCAATATTGCGTACAGACAGAACAAGTTGATGTCGATGGATATTTCTGTCGACGCATTTCATAATAACAACAATGCGGTTGTTCGTATTTTAAATGACGTTGTTCGCAGTGATTATTTAGCCCCCGCAGTACGTATTTCTTTACTTGGTTTAAACGATGCAAAATCTTATGCGACATTTATGCACCTTATAGACGAATTGCGTGCCAGTGGTTTGGATGTTGAAATTGGTAATAACGGCAGTTTTGCATTATGGGTACCACATGTGCGTGGCGTATCTGTATATTATGATTTTGGGGTGCACATTAACAAAATTGGCCGTGCTGCAAAAAACAACTTAGGACAAGTCGTTCCAAGCGGTCATCCACATATAACAGATGGCCATTGTTTGGAAATCGATAATAAACATAATGCAATATTAAATTATAAATACAGCACACCTGTTAATGACCGTCCCATGTTTGATGTTGTAAAAGAACTGATGACAAAGATAAGATAACAAATGAATGAATTTACATGTAATTTTGAAGATGATTTTTTCATAGATCCATCAACAAGCGTACTGCATGATGATTATGTACTGTCG
>JAFOXU010000162.1 GCA_017425725.1 Alphaproteobacteria bacterium
AGATTATAATCAAATCAATTATTGACATTTGGTAAAAAACAAAACGATTTAAATACAAGACACTGGCACCACAGCCTGTTATTAGTGAAAAAATAAATTAGAATGATTTAGATAAAAGTAGTGCCGGCAATGTAGTGTACAAACGCTACATGAATTGCCGGCACCGCTTTTAGATAAATTATTATAATTTATTTTTACTCGTGACGATCTGGGTATTTGCCATCAATCAGATTCTGACGAACCAGATGATGTTTAACCTTTTGTGTACCGGTTAATGGCAAATCTTCGGTTGTCATTGCATAGTGTGTAACCCACTTGTAACTTGCGACCTTTTTATTTGCCGCCGCAATTGCCGCCCCCAGTTTTTCCATTGTCATATCAGGTTCAACACTGAACACACCATATGTAACAGTTTTGCCTTTGACAACATGTTCAAACACAGCAACATTTTTTACACCCGGGATTGTGATAAACATACCTTCCAGTTCATCTGGATAAACATTTTTACCACTATCTAAAACGATAACTTGTTTTTTACGACCTGCAAAATGCAATTCACCGTTTTTATCCATTGTAACCATGTCACCTGTATTAAAGAACCCACGTTCATCAAAGATTTCTTTGTTGGCATCTTCATTATTCAGATAACCCCCAAAAACCTGATGACCACGCAACCACAGCACACCAACACCATCTTCGTTTTTATCACGAATTTCGCATTCGTTATTCAATGTTGGCGCACCAAATGCAAATGGGAAACGTTTTTTTGTTGGTTTAGAAATACAGATTGGTCCAACTGTTTCTGTTAAACCATATCCCTGAATAAACGTCAATCCCAAACGTTCATAGAATGTTTCAACCTCTGGCTTGGTTGCGGCACCACCTGCAATTAACAGACGTGCACGTCCACCAAAAACATCCAAGATTGGTTTTTGAACCTTGCGTACCAAGAAACCCAACCCCAGTTTTTTCAACAGATTTCCATACTTTAAGACAAAAGATACCAACCACCATTTCTTTTGCGCCTTGACATTATCAATGATTTTATTACGGAAAACTTCCCATAATCTTGGCACCGCAGGAATAACCTGTGGACGGAACTTTTTAAAGTCTGCCATAATTTCTTTTGGATTAATTGTTGGTTGCAACAGAACACCAGCGCCATAGTGGATAGTCGCCAAAATTTCAACCCCAAAACCAAACACGTGATACATTGGCAAGAAACCATACAATGTATCACCAGGCTTAATCCATTCTGCCATTGATTCCAATGAATTTGCACATTCAACAATATTAAAGTGCGTTAATGGCACAACCTTTGGCACACCAGTTGATCCAGATGTGAATGACATCGTTGCGATATCCAGCGATTCAACCTTGGCAGGTTTTAAATCTGCCTTTACCTTGCCATCTTTTTTATTGATGTCATAGAATTTGAATTTGCTTGTCTTGTAAACAAAAGACTTTTCTGCGCAAACCATATGACAATTTGTAATTGATGCCATATTATCATATTCAAATGGGGTCAGATTTGTGTCCAACAATAACACAGTTCCACCCAAATACCAAATTGCAAACATTGTAATTGGAAATTCTGGGATATTGTGTGACAAGACACCAACCACATCACCCTTTTTTACACCAGCAGCATCCAATGATGCGGCACGCGCCTTAACCAAGTTAACGAATTCTTTGTATGTGACGCCTTCGCGGACCAGATATAAGTTATCAGGCCATGTTTGTGCGGTACGTTCCAGTAACTGATACATATTCATAGTATAAAATTCCTTGTTGTTTTTATATTGGACAGTGATTATTATACATAACAACAAACAGGAAAGCAAACATGAAAATACTTACATTAAATATCAATTCTATCCGTGCACACATTGAAAGTTTTATCGACATTTTACGTACTGGTGAATACGACACAATCTTGGTACAAGAATTAAAAGTCGAAACCGCAAACTTTCCACACATGGTTTTTGATGAATTTGGATATAATGTCAAGGTTTTTGGTCAAAAATCTTGGAACGGTGTTGCAGTATTTTCAAAATATTCTATCGAAGATGTTACAATGGGGCTGCCAACATACGCAGATGTAAATTCCAGATATCTTGAATGCGTAATTGATGGGCGTATACGTATAATTAATGTATACATGCCAAATGGCGACATGGTTACATCGCCAAAATTCCCATATAAATTAGAATGGATGAACGCATTTACAAATCACATATCTCAATACCTGGACAGCGAAGAAGCTGTAATAATTGGCGGTGACTTTAATGTAGCAATCGAAGACAGGGATATCTGGAACCCAAAAAATTACGAAGGCGTTGCAATTTCTGCACCGGCTGCACGAAATATTATGAACGATTGGTTAAATTCTGGTTGGATGGATGCATGGCGTACACTGCACCCAGATGACATTGATTATACATGGTACGGATACCGTGGTCGTGATACTGTGGGCAACAAACAAGGCTTGCGACTGGATTATTTCTTGTGTAACAAAACAGCTGCACAAATGGTCAAAAATTGCGAGATTGATATTGAAC
>JAFOXU010000006.1 GCA_017425725.1 Alphaproteobacteria bacterium
ACTCATCGCCGACACATAGACTCCCCCGTTACAGCCAGAGGGTGGAGCAATGCCATAACGATAAAGGGCGCAAGAGAGCATAATCTAAAACCAACTGAGCTACCTAGCCAACGCGGGACAAATAATAAGATACAAAAAATAAAAAAGCAAGGGAAAAAGATAAAATGTTTACAATAAAAGGCAAAACAGGCGATTGGGAATTAGTAATTGGTCTGGAAACGCATATCGAAGTGTTATCTAATTCTAAATTATTCAGTGGTGCGTCTGCTGACTATAACCCAACTGTCGCACCAAACACCCAGGTTTCAATGATTGACGTTGCAATGCCAGGCATGTTGCCAGTATTGAACAAATACTGCGTTGAACAGGCAATTAAATTTGGTTTGGGCATTAATGCTGAAATTTCACATCATAGTCGTTTTGCACGCAAACAATATTTCTACCCTGACCTGCCCCAAGGTTATCAGATTTCACAACCAGCAGATGAGCCACCTGTTGTTGGTCGTGGTTGGATTGAAATTATGGGCGATGACGGCAACCCTAAAAAGATTTTCATTGAACGTGCTCACTTGGAACAAGACGCAGGAAAATTAAAACACGACGTACATCCAACAAAATCTTTTGCTGACTATAACCGTACAGGTGTTGCATTATTAGAAATTGTGACTTTCTTGGACACAAAAAATCCAGAAAATAATTCTTATATTTCATCCCCAGATGAAGCAGAACGTTATCTGCGTGAAATCCGTGAAATCGCACGTGCATTGGGTGTTTCACGTGCAAACATGGAAGAAGGCTCAATGCGTGCAGACGTCAATGTGTCTGTACGTCCTGTTGGTTCAACAGAATTCCGTACCAGAACAGAAACAAAAAACATGGTATCGTTTAAATTTATTAAAACAGCCATTGAGTACGAGGCACGTCGTCAAATTGAAATCTATGAAAACGGTGGCACTGTCAGTCAAGACACAATGCGATTCCACCAAGACGATGGCACAACATCTGTTATGCGTTCCAAAGAAGACGCATTGGATTATCGTTATTTCCCAGACCCAGACTTGTTACCGATTGAAATAACAGATGAGCAAATCGAACGCATCCGCAATACAATGCCAGAATTACCATCTGCAACACGTGCTCGCTATACGGCAGAATTCGGGCTGTCTGAATATGACGCATCACGTTTAACAGAAAACACAGATATTTCACATTGGTTTGATGCAGCCGTAAACGGCAAAGCACAAAACGCAAAATCAATCGCAAACTGGATGATAAGCGAACTGTTTGCCCATCCAGAAAACTGGGATGAAAAGAATGAAAAATCAGGCATTGTTGATGATATGCGTATCATCACACCATCTGATTTATCTGAATTGGTTGAAATGATTTCTGAAAGCACTGTTAACGGCAAACAAGCCAAAGAAATCTTTATCAAAATGCTGGATGGCGAATGTGGTACACCACGTGAAATCGCTGACAAATTTGGCATGAAACAAATGACGGACACAGGCGCAATCGAATCGATTATCGATGAAGTTATTGCAGCAAATCCGTCACAAGTTGAACAATACAAATCTGGTAAAGTCGGGCTGTTGGGATTCTTTGTTGGTAATGTAATGAAGAAAACTGGTGGCACCGCAAACCCAAGCATTGTAAACGAAATGTTACGTAAAAAATTAGCATAAAAACTAAAAGGATAAAACAATGACAAAAATTCTCAGAATCGTTGAAAATAATCATATCACAGGTGTTGTTTATGGAACCGTAGAAGTTTCAGAAACACAAAACCAAATATCACACAAACGTGCACAAAAAAACTTTAAAGAATCAAAAGCACGTATAAAACAAATACGCAATCGTCATCATGCAAGAATGAAATAATACATGATTATTATCTTCGCACATAAATTAGCAGACGATATAAAAATAAGGTTACTAGCCGAAATTGAAAAAGTTCGGCTGGACACCTGTATCACTGTCGTACAGAAAGCACCAAATGACACAACGGCAGAGATACTGACCGAAATTGAAAAAAATTACCCTGAACTCTGCATAACAGAAGATATGATATTGCAAAACATCCCCAGGATGTCAGACAATCTGCACGAACCGACCACAGATAAATCTGGTATATCACTGGATGAAAAAAAAGCACGAAAATATCATACAAAAAATATGGTAAAAAGTTTTAATATCGCAAAACAAAGATACGTAAGACAAAAGTACCATAGTGGCAAAAGCAAAATAAGGTAAACAAATGCATATTTATGACGACATCATTCGCATGATGCGAGAAATGACAAGATGGGAAGCGCAGGCAAAAATATTTAATCGTGAAGAACGTTATAAAAAGAATTATTTTCTGCGTGCGAACAAATGGTCACAAATAAAGCACATACAAACAAGATATAACAATACAAAAAACAAATAAAATCATGAAAAAATTCTTTATTCAAACCTTTGGCTGTCAAATGAATGTATATGATGGTTGGCGTATTGCCGCCATGCTGGAACACCATGGAATGCAACGTACAGACGAAATTTCTGACGCAGACATCATCATATTAAACACATGTGCTGTACGTGCCAAGGCAACAGATAAAGTATTTTCTGCACTGGGCCGAATCAGACGTGCAAAAAAGAAATCTGCCCTGTTCGGTATTGTTGGATGTGTTGCACGTGAATCTGGCACAGATGCATTTCGCAGAATACCCGATTTAAATTTTGTATTGGGGCCGCAAAGTTATCATAAACTGCCACAAATTTTGGAAAACCCAGATGCAAAACTATTTAATATTGATTTAGGCGGATTGGAAAAATTCGATGAATTGCCACAAATGGAAAAATCACCAACTGTTGCATACATCCCAATTCAAGAAGGTTGCAACCACGTCTGCACATATTGTATTGTGCCATACACACGTGGTCGTGAAATATCACGTAAATTTGATGACTGTGTTCGTGATACAATTCACGCAGCGAATACAGGCGCCATAGAAATATGCTTCTTGGGACAAAATGTAAATGGTTATAAATACACAGATGAAAATGGCACAACATACCGCCTGTCAGATTTAATCAAACAAGCCGCAAAAATCGAATCGGTAAAACGAATCAGATTCACATCCAGTTATCCAACCGAAATGACAGATGATCTAATCGAAATGTTTGCCACTGAACCAAAACTGTTACCCTTTTTAAATATGCCAATTCAAAGCGGTTCACAAAATGTTCTGACACGCATGAACAGACCATATTCATTGGAATTATACACAGATATAATTCACAAATTACGTATTGCACGTCCTGACATACAAATATCTTCTGACTTTATTGTTGGCTTCCCTGGCGAATCGGACAAAGATTTCGAACAAACAATGCGAATCGCAGAACAGATTAAATATATAAACTCATATTCATTTAAATATTCGCCACGCCCACATACCGCCGCAGCGCTGATGCCAGATCAAATTCCAGAAAACATCAAGGCAGAACGCCTTGCAAAATTGGATACATATTTAAATGAAGTTCAACGTGAATTTAATATCAGTTGCATTGACAAGACATTTGAATGTCTGCTGGAAGGCCCAGACAAAACAGGACAACATCTAATATATCGCACACCATATATGCAACAATGTATCGTTACAAAGTCAGATAACACCCCTGCCCCAATACTGACAAAGATAACTATCACTGCTGCGAACAAGGCATCATTACGTGGAAAATTTGCAGATTAAAACACAATATTTGCGTTAACAGATGCCTTATATGACAGACTGTCATGTGCACTGATAACAGACAACGAAATATTACCACCAACCATATCCGTCGGTGACACAAACCCAATTTTACCAGACACAAACAATGTGCTATCTGTATCTGCAACAACAGATGCACCATATACATATTCTAGATCTGACATAGTATATTTGTATTCTGAACCTATCCCGAAACGAATCATATAATCATCATATTTAATTCCTGTCACATCATACATTTGTGCGCCCACACCAATAAACGGAGACAAATACAACGTATCTGTCTTAAATTTATATCCAACATCCGACACAACATAACCAAACATCGCATCGGGTTTGCTAATAAATTCACCATCAAACATCACCATAGGAATATCGAATTTGGCCACAGACATACCAGCATTCAAATCTACAAATAAATTATTATCAAACAAATACCCTATGCCAATGTTACCACCATATAAACGACCAGAAAATTCATCTATGTCTGACATATAATCTAAATAAGAAATTTGACCACCCAGATTAAATTTCAAATTATCTTTAACAACATTTATTAATTTAATGTCTGCACCATATAAATAGAAATCATCAGACATAACACCAAACACATTTGCACCAACCCCTGCCCTATAATCATGCATCACAGATTGAACATTAATCGAATTTATTATCTGTAATGGGCGAAGCAATCTATCCGGATTAAACAACACAGATTTGCTC
>JAFOXU010000091.1 GCA_017425725.1 Alphaproteobacteria bacterium
AGGACTCCTTCCATTACATTTATGATTTTATTTTATCATAAAAAAGCCCCATATTCAAATTTATTTTTGAGTATTAAATTTTGCGGTCGATTATAAATGCAACAGGTAAATATATGATGCCGTATATTGCAATTGACAGCCCGAGTATCCAGATGCTGGAAATATTGACTGATGACAATATTACACCCAGTATAGCAGCCCATAATCCAAACGCAACAATAGCGCGAATTGTGCGACCATCATGCTGTGCCAGTCCACGCTTGTGACATGCACGTCCTAATAAATAATTTTTCAGATAGCCACTGATTACGATGCCAATTGGTATTGCCAGATATCCGACAACTGGGAATAATGCCAGATATAAAACAGTTGCAACACTTAGCGAGATAATACTGGTTCTGACGGGTGTTTTTACATCTTGGGATGCGTACAGTGTTTTGTTGTATATCTGGCTGATTAACATTGCAGGCAATACAAATACTTGAATCATAATTGCCACAGCAACAGCGTGTGTTGATTCAGGTGTCCATGCGCCATATTCAAACAAGAATTTGATAATTGGTTCTGCCAATACAAATAAACCAGCCACGCATGGTAATATCAACATCATAGAACGACGCAGTGATGAGTTTTGTTGGATATAAACACTGCGGATGTTGTTGTTAGATAACGCATTGGATATAGATGACATTAATACAGTGCCAACAGCCAATCCAATCATTGCAAATGGCAGTTGTACAATTCTGTCGGAATAATACAGCCAAGAAACAGCCCCACTCTGGAAACTGGCGACCAGTGTGCCGACAATAATTGTTATTTGATAGAATCCGTTACCAACAATACTGACCCCCAGACGCTTGAACATATTGCTGATTTGTGGGGTCCAACGTGGCTTTACCAGATATAGGCCAAAATGTTTTTGCCGTATACGTGACCACAGAACACCAAACTGAATTATTCCAGACAGCACAACAGTGCCTGCCATCAGGTATAATATATGCGTACTACCAAACAGCATGGCGAATAGTAATGTACATATCAGCATAATGTTTAACAATACTGGCATAAATGCGGCCAATAAAAACTTTGAAAATGCGTTTAATATTGCAGACAAAAATGCTGCGCCACATATAAAGATTACGTATATAAACATTATACGGGATATGGTAACAGTCATTTCCATCTTGCCGGGTGTTGCATCGAATCCTGGGGCCAAGAACCAAACAACCAGTGGCATAAAAATTTCAAATAATATAATGATGCCCAATAATAAAACCATTAGCCACGAAAATGCATTGCGTGCGAATTTTTCGTCTTTCTTGGAATCTGTATACATTGGGATAAATATGGCGGACAGTGCGCCTTCGCCCAGTAAATCACGAAACATGTTTGGCAATTTAAATGCAGCCAAGAATATGTCAGACATGCGCCCTGCCCCCAATACACGTGCAATCAGCATGTCACGGATAAAACCGAATATACGACTGATGCCAGTCATGGCACCAACCCCGAAAATATGTTTGCCTAGTTTCATAGTTTAGATTATACTGCGTTAGACAAGGGAAAATCAAGACAGGAATATAAATTACGAAAAAAGGTTTTATTTTTTTATTTACAGCAATATTGCTAACGGGATGCGCTGGGACAGATAACAAGATTGTCGCAGAACAGACATTGCCGGAAATATATACGTCTGCGTATGCGGAATTTAATGATGAAAATTATGAACAAGCAGCAGCAGAGTTTTTAAAGGCAGAAACACAATATCCGTCCAGCCAATGGGCCGCGGATGCGCTGGTTATGGCGGCATATTCGCAGTATTTGGATGGCGATTTTGCAGGGGCAATATTGGCAACTGACAGATTTATGCGCTTTCACCCAGGGCATGCAGATGTGCCATATGTAATGTATTTGCGTGGTATGTGCTATTACCGTCAGGTCAGTGATGTTCGTCGTGAACCTGGGATGTCGGCATATGCATTACAGCAATTTCAAACATTGACTAAACGTTTTCCTCGCAGCCCATACGCAAAAAACGCAGAAAATAAAATAAATATTTTAAAGAACTATATCGCTGGCAAGGTTATGTATTCGGCACGTAATGACATGTGTAAAGAAAATTGGGCCAGTGCGATTAATCGTCTGCAGTCAATTGTGACAGATGCCCAAGAAACTGTTATGACAGCCGAAGCGATGTATCGTTTAACAGAATGTTATACTGCGATTGGTTTGCCGCCACAGGCAGAAGGTTATGCCGAAATGTTGAAACTGAATTTCCCAGATAACGAATGGACAAAGAAATTGAAATAAAAAAATTATGAAGTTCAGACTTGTGCTTTTGTTTGTTTTATTGTGTAATGCGGCGAATGCGCTTTGTACTGATGGGTATTATGAAAATACGATTGATTTAAACAACTTAAATAGAGTTGATAATGGTATTTGGCAATCTACAGTTAGTACTTATACAAGTTATTCTTACACTTCGCAGGGACTTAAAAAACGTTGTGAAGGTTATGATGTTAATTTAGATGGAAATTGGTTCGGTACTGACGAGGGTGGAACGTGTTTGGATTGTCGGTTTGATAATATGGTTCATGGCGATTGGTACGTAGAATTTGATCCTGAAATAAGTGGGTTTACAACATTGCGTGGTACAAGTGCGTGTATATCTACAAGTTATGCAAATAATGTGGGCTCATATCAATCGTCAGATTCTGTGAATCCGTCAAATGGTCAGTATTCTGGTAGTAGTTGTTGGTGTAAATTATTATCAATAGATGAAATTGAAGTTGATGCAAAGTGGATATATGATGGGTCGAATGGTCATTGGGGGGCAAGCACATGTTTTCAAGAGTGTACACAAACATGTGCATCGGAAGCTAGAAAATATCAAAAAATGCGAGAAGCGTTGTTTAATAGTGTTAATAATACGTCGGTTGTACATGGTTGTACAGCATTAAATCAAAAAATATACAATATTTCGTATGATTTATCTGGCGGTGTTAATTATGCTGATGCGCCATTTTGTTATAAAATTACTTCAGGTGACATTGTGCTAAAAACGCCAACAAAGTCTGGTGATGTATTTTTGAACTGGGTTGATAATAATAATGCTGTGATTGAATCTATTATTGCTGGTACCATAGGGGATTTGCATCTTACTGCGAAATGGGATTCTGATAAAACCTGTTCAGCTGGTGAGTATTGGTATGGAACGAATTGTATAAATGTTGGTGCTGGTTACTATTCTGCAGATGGTGATGTTAATAGATATAAATGTCCCCAAGGGCTTACAACAATTGGTTTTGGGTTGGGAGCAGATGAGATTGGCGATTGTGGTCATGTATTACATGTTGGTGAATATAAAATATATTTGCGTAGCAGAAAAAATACAACACCTTCAATTTGTTTTATGTTTGATGATCAGATTTTTTATGGTTCTATGAGTGAACAACCAATAGGAGTTATGCGTATTATGTTTAACGATAAAGAATATACAGTGTATGATGATTCTATGTTGAAATAAAAATCCCCCGTTTGGGGGATTTTTATGAAATTTTTTGAACCCGTCTGATGCGACGTTCTGATGCATCAAATGGTGATTCTAAAAATGCCTGAACGCATAAGAATGCAACCTCTATATCGATATCGTCTGCAGCCAGTGCAATAACATTTGTGTCGTCATGAAAACGGTCGTCACGGGCCTGATTTGGTGTGTTGCAACGTGATGCACGAATGTGTTTGTATCTGTTGGCGGCAATCATCACCCCTGCCCCAGTGCCACAGATTATAATGCCACGTGATTCTGGTTCATCCAACATGGCATCTGCCAATGTCGCAGCAATATCTGGATAGTCAACAGATGTGTTTGGGTCATCGACGCCCAGATTTACAGTGTTATATCCAGCCGCAGCCAACATTTCAATTAAATACAGTTTTAATCCAACACCACGGTGATCTGCCGCAATGTAAACACGTGATACGTTTTTATTCATGTTTTGTTCCTTTGCCTTCGTCTTTGCGTTTCGATAATTTGCAATCCAGACCTGTGTTGCCTGTGATGTTTAATGTCTTGTATGCCAGCGTTCCAGTCATTTTTGCGGCATTAAATACGTTCGCTGTGTTTACAGTTGCAGAACCGTCCAGCGTGCCATGTAAAAATAATACAGGTGCATTTATATCGCCAACAACGATGCCACCACGTCCGACAACGACCGTTTCTGCAGTGATGTTACCAACAACTTCGCCGTGAATTTGAACGTTGTGATCTGTTTTTATGTCGCCTGTAACCTTGCAGCCTGCGCCAATAACAGTTGGTGATTGTTTTTCTGTTGCGTTTGTAAATGCCAGCATTTTATTTTTCCCCTTGTACAAATTTTGTTGGATCAAATGGTGCGCCCTTGTATCTGATTTCATAGTGCAAGTGCGGACCTGTAGAACGGCCAGATGATCCAGCCAATCCAATCACAGTGCCAGGACGTACCCAATCGCCACGTGATACATTTATTTGTGATAAATGTGCATACAGTGTTGTAAAGCCAAGGCCATGGTCAATTTCAACTGTTGTGCCGTAACCAACACGTTCACCCGCAGATACAACACGACCAGGCGCAACCGCCATCAATTCTGTGCCAATTTTACCAGCAAAATCAATTCCACGATGTTTTTTTGGTTTGCCTGTGAATGGGTCGTTACGTGTACCGTAATTTGATGTAATGCGCGATTTTACAGGTTTGCCCAATGGCAGTACTTCGTTTAAACGGCGCAGACCGTTCCAGCGTTCCAGACCGTCTGCCAGTTTTTGATATTTTTCATCCAAGTCTTTGTTAAATTCAACAGGTGTAAATGCAGAACCGACCAATGGACT
>JAFOXU010000060.1 GCA_017425725.1 Alphaproteobacteria bacterium
ATTTGTTTATAACGACAATTTCGTTGTTGTTTAAATTGTTGCAAGCCACGGATTCTGGTGTGTATACATGAATTATAATATCTGCGTTTTCAATTTCAGACATTGTGCGTTCAATACCAATGCTTTCAATTGTGTCGTCTGTTTCACGAATGCCTGCTGTATCGGACAGATTGACCATAAATCCATCAATATCAATTGTGCTTGATACGACATCACGGGTGGTGCCAGCAATATCGGATACAATTGCACGATTTGAACCAATGATATAATTAAAGATAGAAGATTTTCCAACATTTGTTTCGCCAGCCAATACGACATTTATTCCACCACGAATACTGCGAGCGGTTTTATATTGTGCCAGTGCATTTCCAATTTCATCGAATAATTGTTTTGCGTGTGTGCGTACTGTGTCACAGATATTTGCAGGCAAATCATCTGGACTGTAATCAAGAATAGCAGCAGCATAGGCGGAAACTTCTATCATTTTGTTGCGCCATGTGTTGTATATTTGGCTGTCAAATCCCATCATAGAGCGCAGTGCATGTTTGCGTTGCATATCTGTTTGTGCATCCAACAGTGCAGCTAGCCCATCAACATCTGCCAAGTCCATTTTGTTGTTATAAAATGCACGTCTGGAAAATTCACCGGGTGTTGCCATGCGCATGTTCAGTGTGGATAAATAATCGAATACTTTATTTATAACCGCAGGTGCGCCATGTGTGTGTAATTCAATGACATCTTCGCCTGTAAAACTGTGTGGGGCAGGGAAGTATATCGCCAAACATTGGTCAATCAAATCGCCATTGTTATCACGCAGATTTGTAAAATATGCATGGCGTGGTTTTGTGTCAGACTTGTTTATAAATTTTGCAAAAATATCATTCAGGTTTTCGCCAGAAATACGAATTACAGCAACACCTGATTTCCCATGTCCACTTGATAATGCAAAGATTGTATCGTTATTGTTCATATTTTTATTTTCCATTACTTATTTCTTTTAATGCCATTGGAACCAGTTTTGATATGTCTGCGGTCGGGTTCTGGGTTACCAGTTTTTGTGCCATTTCGATAATATCTAGTCTGCGGTAACCCAACGCTTCTAATGCCATCAACAAATCTGGCAGGGCAGATGATGACATTGTGCCTGTTGATGCATCAGGTGCAAACAGGGTTGCAGATGCGCCACCAAATTTATTTTTTAATTCAACGATAATTTTTTCTGCCATCTTTTTTCCAACACCTGGGGCGGTTGAAATTGTTTTTGCATCACCAGTTGCGATTGCGGAAATTAATGTATCAGATTTTATTGTGCCCATTATTGCCAACGCAACCTTTGGACCAACACCAGATACACCAGTCAGCATATTAAATAAATCTTGGGATTGCAGGGTTGAAAAACCAAACAGACGAATTGAATCTTCACGAACAACGGTTTCAATCCACAGTTCAACAGTTGATTTATGGGTTAAATATTCGGGGGTAAAAACCTTGTACCCAACACCATGAACCAATAAAATAATAAAACCATCGCCAATATAATCAACAATACCTTGCAATTTTCCAATCATTTGTTATCCTTTTACTGGTAATTCTAATCTAATTAAATAAAAAGGTCAAATATGAGTGGACATAGTAAATGGCATAATATCCAACATAAAAAAGGTGCAGCAGACGCAGCACGCAGTGGCTTGTTTACAAAACTGGCACGTGAAATCACAATGGCTGCAAAGTTGGGCGATAAAAATCCAGATAATAACCCAAGATTACGTTTGGCTATTTTGACAGCACGCAAAAATTCAATGCCAAATGATAATATCAAACGTGCAATTGAAAAAGCATCTGGCGCAAATACAGAAAGTTATGAAGCAGTTCGTTACGAAGGTTATGGCCCAGGTGCAGTTCCTGTTATTGTCGAGGCATTGACTGATAATCCACGTCGTACTGTGCCAGAAATTCGCAATATCTTTGGTAAAAATGGCGGAAATATGGGCGAAGAAGGTTCTGTTGTGTTCATGTTCACACGTGCAGGTCAGATTATGTATCCTGCATCAATCGGTAAAACCGAAGATGAAATGATGGAAATCATTATGGATGCAAATGCAGATAATCTGGAAACATCCGAAGAAGGATTTATCATCACAACCAAACCAGAAGATTTTGTAAACGTACAAAAATATCTGTCAGATGTTTTGGGTGAACCAGAACAGGCAGAACTGACATGGTTGCCAAATATGCCAATGGATTTGGATGATGAAGCATACGCAAAACTGGAAAAACTGGTTGATGCGTTGGATGCAAATGATGATGTGCAGAAGGTGTTCACAGCTGCTGCCTAGTAAAAATAAATTATAATAATTCATCTGTGGACGGTCCCGATGGCACATGTAACTTTTGTACACTACACCATCGGGACCGTTCCGTATTTAAATCATTCTAATTTATTTTGACATTAATCATGGATGATGTGATGAGATGGTATCTGGAAGATGTTGAACAGGCAATTGTTCGGGCAAAAAAGAAAATTGATCCCGTGGTTGATGGTGTTGTTAATGATTTAAATTTGCCAAAAAATACAGAATGTTTTGCAGTGGGCGGATTTGTTCGTGATGCTGTTTTATGTGAACTGACGAATACAAAATTCAAACCAAAAGATATTGATTTAATATTATCGAAAAAGCCAGATTTATCAGAAAATCAAAATGTTTTGTGGAAACAAGAAAATTCTTTTGGTGGGATAAAATTGGGATTAAAAAATTTCCCAGAAGTTGATATTTTTGATAAAGAAATAGATTGGCCAGATATGATGGTTGGTCAGTATTTTGATTTTAATATAAATTCTATTTATTACTATAATCGGACACGGCAAATTTTTGCAGCTGCGCCATTTTATGGTTTTACATCAAATAAAACAATAGAATTGGTGAATTATCGGATTGAAAGCGATAAATTTAAAACGTTGTATAAAGAGCCTTCGTTGGTTTCACGTGCGTTAAAATTCCAAGTTTTGTTTCGTGAAAAATACGGCATAGATGCCAAACTGTCTTGGACAATTTTACATTTGTTGAAAAATATGGGTAAACAGACAGAACAAGAAATGTTTGAATATACACAACTAAAAGTAAAAGAAGAAAATCTTAGAAATAAAATTATAGAAAACTATTACAGAATAAAATCTTATTAGAATGCCTATGTTTGTTTTGAGTGTTGTTTTATGATATAATTTAATGCGGTTATGTGAGGGGGGTATGTCAAAGTTTTTGTTGGCATTTGTTTTTGTGTTTGTGGCGATGAATTCGGTATACGCAGATGAGATTTCTTTTGATGATGCATTGCGTGCTGTTCGTAACAATTGCAGTGGAATGTCAGATAAATTATTAGAAATCAAAAAAATGGCTGGGATATCTACAGCTATCTCTGCCGTTGGAACAGTTGTTGGGACAAGTACTGTTGTGACGGGCGTGGCAAAGACTGCGCTGGATAACGCTTCTGATAATTTGGATAAACAAACTCTGGTTTTGCAAAGATTAGAATCGAATCCGACATCAGAGGATGTTTCAGAACTTAGCAAATTACAAAATGATTTGGTTGAGATAACTCATAGTAAAGAGTTAAAAGAAAACGTGGCGAATATTGATTGGAAAGATGTGTCGCCAGAAAAAATGTCTGAATTTGTCAAAAGTAATGATTTGACTGGTTCTGTGCAAGATTTGAGCGAGCAGGCTGATGGAATATCTAAAATTTTTGGTAATGTTGAAACAGGTTTGATGGCGACTGCGGCTGCAACAAATATTGCAAGTGCTGTTATGTCTGGGGTAAATAAAATAGATGCGGATTTTGCTGCGCATATCGGTGCGTGTATGGGCAGTGTAAAGTTATTGGCATCTATGAAAATGCAGGCAAAACTGGATGGTAGTGCGTCGGATGAAGAAATCGATGTGGCTGAAAAAATTATCAATGCTTGTGATAAGTTTAATGTCGAAGATATTGAAAAGATAAATATTCGTGCAACAGGTGCGACTGTCAGCAGTTCTGTTGGTGCTGTTTCCGGGGTGGCAGGCGCTGTAACTGCAGGGGTCGCAAATTCAGATGCTGTAAAAGTAGGGGATGGTACTGATAAAGAAAATAAATTAAATACAGTATCTAATGTTTTGTCGGGCGTTACAACAGTGGCTTCATTGACAGCGACAGTGTTTAATGCAACACAAAAAGCTGCAGCGAAACGTGTTATTGAAACGGCTGAATTATGTGAAGAATCATTAAAATAAAAAATCTTTAAAATATTCGCATCATGTTTGTATGGGACGGGGCGATTGCGATTGCATCCGCTTCGTCTGCTGTTTTTGGGTGGGCCGTTGGCAGTAAAATTTGAACCATTTTATCAACGGCACTTTTATCTGCATGTCCTGCACCGGTTAATGCTTTTTTTATTTTATTTGGTTCGTATTCAAAAATAGGGATGTCTTTATTTGCAACTGCAACAATTGCAGCCGATCGGGCGTGTCCCAGAATCAAAGTTGTTTTTGGGTTTTTGTTTACAAATGTGATTTCGATACTGCATTCATCGGGTTCAAATGTTTCACATAGTTTTGTTACTTCACGAAAAATAGTAACAAGCCTGTCTGCCATTTCCATTTTTGGATTTGGTAAAATTACACCACTGGCGATATATTTGCGTGATGAACCTGCAGTATCAATGACCGCCCAACCTGTATGTAATAATCCTGGGTCAATGCCCAATATGCGTTTTGTCATTTTTTACTCTTTTCTATGTGATTCCATCCCCACATAAATATGGGCGCAAATACAAAAATGTATAAAATAAAACCTAAGATTGCCAAGGGTATGTTGGCGTTTGGACCAAAAAAGAATATCCAAAAATTCTTTACGAAAAATACACAAACCACGAAATATAAAATTTTAATAAATGTTTTCATGATACTCGTCTTTGTGTTTTTATTTCGGTGGCAGATAATATGTTGCGGTCAGAGAACAATAAACGATATGTTGTGATTTTGTATTTTTGTCCTGTACGAATTTTTTTGTTTAATTCTTTGGCGTGCCGCTGGATAAAAATATCGTTGTTGATTGTAAAAGTTTTATTGTTTTTTGTTTTAATAACGTTACTTGTACCAAATAGTTTTATTTGTTTTGCCTTGGCAGAAATGATTGTTGTTTCTGTGTGCATGGTGTAAAAACCGTATGCGAGTTCAAGTAAAATCAGGCCAGCCAAATCACACATGTAATACCAAAATCCAGATATGTTAAAAACATCTTTACAGATTATATCTATGGCAATCCCAATAAAACAAAATAATATGAAATCTAAAAATTTTTGGCGACTGCTTTGTAATAATAAAACAATCGCAATAAAAAATATGATGAACAAAAATATAAATGCAAATTCCATATTTTATTCCTTTTTATTTTCTAAAACTTATTTTTCCAACTGCGTTATAACCAAAGTATTTGTTTATGCGTTTAATAATTTCGTCTGATTGATACGATAATTGTAATGCATATGCAGGTGTAGCAGGGCGTATTACAATATTAAATGTGTTATCACGATTTTTTTTAATGGCAGCAAGTTTAGCAATGCTTGCAATATCGTCACCCATTATTTCATCCCAACGATTTGCCAAGTCTGAATCAGATGCACGTACACCAAAAATTTTTATCAATCCGCCCAATGCGCCCGCAATTGTTTGCGGACGGGAAAGGCGTGTGTTAAGTTTTTTATCTTGGTTTGACATATGTGTATTCTTTTGGCATCAAGATGAACATTTTTCCTTGGGCATGTTGTCCTTGGGCGAATTTGTATGCTTCGTCACCCTTGCCAAAGAAAATATCTGCACGGATAAAACCACGAATTGCACTGCCTGTATCTTGGGCAATCATCAGTCGACGAAATGCACGACCATCAGACAGATTTGTGCTGATGTATACTGGCAATCCCAATGTGTACAAACTGTCGTCCATGGCAACACTGCGGATTTTTGATAGAGGTGTGCCCAGTTTTCCAACAACATCAGGTGGGGTTGATTCATAGAAATATACATATCGTGGATTTTTGTAAATTACATCTTTGGCCAATGCAGGGTTGGCTTTCAAATGTTGCCATACAGCCTCGGATGAATAGCCACCAGATGGACGTATGCCACGGTTGCGTAACTCTTCGCCAATGGATTTAAACGGCATATCGTTTACAGCGCCAAAGTTTAATTTGACATCTGTACCATCTTCTAAGCGTAAATTACCACTGCCTTGGATTTGCAGGTTTTGTACGTCAACAATATTTGCCCAATATAAAACACGTCCGATTTTCTTTTCGACAATGTCTTTCTTAGATACACCTTTGTAATTTCGGCCGTCATTTGGAACAGCCATCAATGGTTCGTTACATTGTGTGGTTTGTTTGCGACATGCAGGAATTATTGGGGAATAATATCCGGTATATGTACCTGTGTCTGTGCCGTTTTCGTTAAAGATTTGATATGGTTGAAAGTGTGATTCAAACCATGCACGAACAGTTGCAACGTCGGCAGATGCGCTGGGCAACATGCGACATTTTTCTGCAAATAATTCACGGTCTGGAATTACACGACCAACATATTGAATTTTTGCCTTGCATGAATTACGGAATGCCTGCAATGCATAGCGTACATCATCATCTTGCCAGCCTGGTAATTGACTGTATGATACACGCTTGAAATTAGAAGGTATAACAGAGTTATCACCAGATATTGTCGGTGTTGACAGGTCGCATCCAGCAAATAAAAAACAACAAAAAGTCGCAATTAATCCGTTCTTTATAAATGATCTATTAAAAAATAACATTTTTATATTGCCCCCCCACTTGTAAAATAATTTTATAGTGCTATATTATCATAAAACAAGGACATAAGTCCAGACATTAAGGTCGCCACAAATATCACAAGGAGAAATTATAATGGCAAAATTTAATATTATATCTCAGTTCTTGAAAGACATTTCTTTTGAAAGCCCAAACGTACCGGAATTGTTCTTTAAAAACGATAATAGTCCTGCAAAAATGGAAATCAATATTGATTTGCAGGTTAAGGGTGCAGAAAATAACTTGTTCATGGTTGATTTGATTACCAAGGTTCATTCAAAACTGGAAAATGGCGACAAGTCTATTTTCTTGATTGAATCGACATATTCAGGTTTGGTTCAAATGGAAGAAGAAAAAGACGAGGAAGTCAAAAAACGTACATTGTTAATTGATGTTCCAACATTGTTGTTCCCAGCAGTTCGTGCATTGATTACACGTTTGAC
>JAFOXU010000135.1 GCA_017425725.1 Alphaproteobacteria bacterium
ATTATTTGGAAGATACAGATATGTATAAATGTATACTAAACAGATTTTATAATACAGCATATAGATGTACTGTGTCATGTCAGGGTAAGTTTAATAAACAAGGAGAAGATCTGATTTATGAAGGCAAGTGTAGTGACCAGCGTATCATTCCCAAATCACGGCCTTCTTTATTAGATTTTTATATGTCAGATGAATTTAAAGGTGTCATGTATAAATAAATCTGTGTGTAACCCGCCCGATTGGGCGGTTTTTGTTTTTATTCAGTTGTGCAATTTGCTTGTATCATATCTGCGATTTGTCGTTGTTTGGCAATTGCACGGGCTGATGGTACTGCACACGGGTCGCATTCACGTCTGGTTTGACCGGGGTGGCATACAAATGCAACGTCTTGGCAAATGCCGTATGTGCGTGCTGTTATCGGTTCGTTCAGGTATTCAATTGCAATATTCCAATATTTGGCCGGAACAGACTTTGGATCATAGCGCCACATTTGTTCAATTGTGTCAACTGTACGTCGTACGCATGGGGATGTGTTACTGATATGCGTAATTGTGGGGGTAACGTTGTTCTGGGGGGAATGATTGTGACGTGCAATCATTATCCATGCAGCGATACATATACATGCGCCAATAACCAGAAACAGTAATATATAGTGTGCAATTGTGTATGTATTGGTATTAGGTTTAAATCGTGGGGCCATGGTATGTCATTCCTTTGGTTACTGTATGATTTTATCATGGGGTGGGGCGATAAAATATAGTTTTCTATTCCCATAAAAAGTTGATTTTGAAAAAAAATTAATATATTATTCCCAACGAAAAAACAACAAGGAGAGTGTCATGTTTGTAACTGAAAAATTAAAAACATTCTCTTGGGTGAACGTTGGAAACCCAGATCACGAAGATTTTGAAAAACTGCAGACAGAATACAAGATTGATGAAGATACAATATCTGACATCTTGGACCCTGATGAACAGCCTAGATTAGAAGTCGAAGACGACTACAAGGTTATAATTGTTCGTTTCCCAATCATCAATCGTGAAAATTATACGCTGTGGCATACAGAACCGTTGTCGATTATTTTTTCTGCTAATCGTGTAATTACTGTTTGCCGTAAAAGATGCGATTTGTTGGATAAAATTAAAAAGTCTGAAAAGACTTCACGTGAAGAATTTATTTTGAATATCATATACTATATCGCAGAATCATACCTGCGCATGTTAAAAGAATTAAATAAACGTGTTTTGGCATCAAAGCGTGTGTTGCAAGAACGTATTCGTAAAAAAGAACTGATGGATTTGCTGGATGTTGAAAACAGTTATACGTTATATATGGCGGCAATAAAAGGTAACGTGGCTGTGCTGGATAAATTGGAAAAAGTGCGTGGCTTTGTAAAAACAGACGATGCCGAAGAATTGGCAGAAGATGCACGAATCGAATTGGCCCAGGCGACCGAGGTTGTGACGTCGTACAGCAAGATGCTGAAATCGATTAAGGAAACGTTTGAAAGCGTTATCAATATGGATTCTAATACCAATATTAACAGATTGACCATGTGGAATATCATATTGGTTGTGCCAACTGTTATTGTGGGATATTACGGTATGAATATGAAATTACCGTTCGCAGAATATGAACAAACGGCCAATGCAATATTTATCTTTATAATGGTATTATTGTTGGGGTTTGCATTATTCGGTGCATTGCGTCGCAGAATTTCTTGAATAAAACCGCCAATTTGGCGGTTTTTTATTTGCCCCATTTGGTGTCGATTACATATTCTGCAACCAGTGGTACGGATAATTGTACAATATTTTCCATTGCAGATTTAATTTGGGTGGCAAATTTATCTGCGTATGCAAAGTTGCATTCAAATACCATTTCGTCATGAACCTGCATAATCATGCAGATTTTATCATGATTTGGTTGAATAATATTTTTATCGATTTCAACCATTGCCAATCGCATCAAGTCGGCCTCGAATCCTTGGATTGGGGCGTTTATTGCAGCACGCATGGCATATGCACGCATGCGTGGATTGCGTGCTTCGGGTAATTCAATCTTGCGTCCCCATGGCGTATAAACACATGCGTTTTCCAGTGCGAATTCCTTGGTTTTTTCGATGTATTCTTTGACCTCGGGCAGGCCGGACATATAAGAATTTATGATGTTTTGTGCGTCGTTGCGGTTGATGCCCAGTTGGCCAGCCAGACCAAATGACGATATGCCATATATGATTGAAAAGTTTACAGTTTTTGCGGCACGTCGCATTTCTTTTGGTACGGGTTGGTCGTGTGGTATATTGAATATTTTGCGTGCTGTTTGGGCGTGAATATCATCGCCATTGTGGAATGTTTCCTTGAATGTTTTTATGTTTGCAATATCTGCCAACAGGCGCAGTTGAATTTGCGAATAATCAACGGATATTAAAACGTTGCCTGGGGATGCGATAAAACATTTTCTGATTTCTTCGCCCAGTTCAGTTTTTATCGGAATGTTTTGCAGATTTGGATCACGGCTGGACAGGCGGCCTGTGTTGGTGCTGGTCTGCAAGTACGTTGTGTGTATACGTCCGTCAGATGCAATTTGATGGGGTAATGTGTCTGCGTACGTTCCGGCCAGTTTTGCAATCGAGCGCCATGACAAGATTTTTTCAATTATTTCATGTGCATCAATCAGTTCATTTAGTGTGTCTGCGTCCGTAGAACGTTTTTTATTGGCGGGTAACTGTAATTCATCGAATAAAACAGTCCCAAGTTGTTTTGGGCTGGCGATGTTAAATTCGTGGCCAGCCAATTGCCAAATTTCTGATTCCAGTTTTTGCAGTTGACTGTGGAATACATTTGATAATTGATTCAGGCGTTGTTTGTCTACCATAACACCAATACGTTCCATTTTTAACAG
>JAFOXU010000207.1 GCA_017425725.1 Alphaproteobacteria bacterium
ATAATCAGTTTATCAATACCAACACGAATATATGTTATTTCACCGATTTTTTTGCCGTTATGTATGGCGTGCATACCGTTGTGTTGTTCTGATAAAATATATTGAATTTCGTTTGTCATATAAAAAATATATCATGCCAAGAAATAAATGTGTATATGACAATATTCAAAAATAAATCCGGCATTGCCGGACATATTAAATAGAATCAAAATTCTTGCGAATTATCTTGCCACTTTTTCGCAGTGCCGCAGATTCTGGGGCCAGCATTTTCGGTATTAACGTTGCAATAACCCCACCACGACCAACGATACGTGGTAATGACATGGCCAGTGATTTGTTGCCAACACCGTCAACAGTACTTACAGTTAAAATTCTGTTCTCGTCATTGGCGATACATCTGACTAAATCTGCGACTGCGCCCGCAATTCCATCCCATGTTGCGCCACGACCACGAATAATTTCGTATGCTGCATTATGTACACGGTGTTCAATTGTGTTACGTGTTGTTTGTGTTAATGAATTTTTTGTTTGTTTACAGAAAGAGTTTAAATCAACACCACCGATACATGCGCTGGACCAGTTTATCATGCTGCTGTCACCATGTTCGCCCAGTACGTATGCGTTGATTGATTGCGGTGATACGGACAGCTGACGTGCCAATATAGTGCGTAATCTGGCAGAATCCAGCATTGTGCCTGTTCCAATAACACGGCTGGCAGGTAATTTAGATAATTTTTGTGCCAACATAACCATAACGTCCAGTGGATTTGTAACGATTATTAACTTAACTGTTTTTTGGTCAACGTTTGCCATAACACGTGGAACAATATCACTGATAACATCAGCATTTGCACGTAATAAATCAGTGCGTGTTTGCCCTGGTTTTTGATTTGCACCTGCAGCAATAATGACCATTTCGCAACCACGTATTCCACGATAATTACTGACAGCGGAAATTTTTACATCATATGAAAATGTTGCTGCGTGTCCCAAATCTTCGGCCGCAGCCCGTGCACGTACCCCATCACGATCAAATAAAACAACTTCGTGTGCCAGGCCTGTATTAACCACAGCGGTTGCTACAGCAGATCCAACAGACCCCAAACCAATAATTGCGATTTTCATATATTCTCTCCCATGAAATAACTATAGATACATTATATCATAAAAGTCATGAATACACATGTATTTTATTTCGTTAAATTTTCTGCAACAAAATCCCAATTAACCAAGTGATTTAAATAGTTATCTACAAAATCGCCACGTTTGTTTTTATAGTCTAAATAATATGCATGTTCCCATACGTCCAATGTTAATATTGGTTTCATGTTATAAACAATAGGCGTGTCTGCATCTTTCATGTTAACAATTTTTAATTGTCCATTATCACGCACCAGCCATGTATATCCGCTGCCAAACAGATTTGTTGCAGCAGTTTTAAATTCGTCTTTGAATTTTTGTTCGCTGCCGAATGTGTCGATAATTTCTTGTGGAATTTGTGTATTACAATTTGGACACATTCCGGCAAAGAAAAAGTTATGATTGTAAATTTGGGCTGCATTATTAAAAATTTTTTTATCATCTGGCTTGTTTGCAGATTCTGTAATTATATCTTGCAAAGAAACAGATTCATATGGTGTGTTTTCAATCAGTTTATTCAAGTTATCTATATATGTTGCAACGTGTTTGCCATGATGGGTCTGTAATGTTTCTTGGGAAATATATGGTGTCAATGCATCCGTTGCATATGGCAGTGGAAATTGCGTTATTGTGAACATGTTTTTTGCCTTTTTTTACATATACTAGTTATATATTTTTTATTTTCAACAGGAATGATTTGATATATAAAAAGCGCTTGCATGTTTTGTGATATATTTTCTATAATCAACACAAGTAAAAGGAGAAAAAATGAAAAAATTATCATTGTTATCAGCTTTGTTGGGTGTTGGATTTATGGGGGCAGCATCTGCTGCGGACGTTACAATTTATTATTCACCACATTGTCCACATTGTCACCATGCACGTGATTTTGTATCCAATACATTGGTTTATGAATATCCAGAATTAAAGGTTACAGAAGTAAACGTTATGGAACCAGCAAATTCTGAAAAATTTCAGGCTGCTTTAACAGAATGTAAATTCGACAACGGTGGTGTTCCTGTAATTGTAATTGGCGACAAATGCGAACAGGGTTATGCAGACTTTATGCAAGACACATTGCGTCAGTATAT
>JAFOXU010000130.1 GCA_017425725.1 Alphaproteobacteria bacterium
ACAAGGTGCATCTATAATATATAAAATTTGTCAACAATGCAGAATTTTGCGATTTTTTAATTATGTGCTTGACTTAAATCGCAGAATTCTCTACGATTCGAACAAGCAGTACAGGAAATACCCACAGAATACTTGCGATACAGATTATGTGGATACGTAAAAACTGCGAACACCTTTAAAAAATTATGAAAGGAGAAACATATGAACAAACAACAATTGATTGAAGCAATCGCAAACGAAGTTAACGTTACAAAAGCAACAGCAGCTGGCTGCTTGGATGCATTTATCAACACAGTTACAAAAGTTTTGAAAAAGAAAGGCGAAGTTCGCTTGGTTGGCTTTGGTACATTCACATCTGCAAAACGCAAAGCAACAACAGGCCGTAACCCACAAACAGGTGCTGCAATTAAAATCCCAGCATCTACACAGCCTAAATTCAAACCTGGTAAAGCTTTGAAAGACGCTTTGAACTAAATCGTTTGATTTGTGTAAATTAAAAGATTCTCCGATTGGGGAATCTTTTTTTTTAAATTTTTCTTTACAACTGTTTTTTCATAAAATAAAATTGCAGTGTCATATAAAACAAAGGAAGGAACCTATGGCAAAACAAACTGCAAAAAAAACAGCAACCAAGAAAACTGTTGCAAAAAAGACTGTCACAAAACCTGTGGCCAAGAAAACAACTGCAAAAAAAACAACTGTAAAAAAAGTTGCAACTGCACCAGTTGTTGAAACATTACCATGCGGATGCGATAAAAACTGTGCATGTGCTGGCAAATGTCATGAACATGGTCACTGCAAATGTCACCACGGTGGTTTTTTGAAAAAATTGATATTGTTCGTAATTATTTTTGCATTGGGTTTTGCAAGTGCAAAATTATGCTGCTGCCATCAGAAACACAAAATGATGCCACGTCCAGAATTTGATAATGGATGCTTGGTTGTAAAATGTCCAAAAATGGCCCAGATGGTTCCAATGATGGATGCTGATAAAAACGGTTGTGTTACTGTCGAAGAATTCAAGGCATCTAAAAAACACATGCGTAAAATGAAACGTCATCACAAACAACCAGAACAACCAGTTGTTGCGGAATAAAAAATGCCCCGTTCGGGGCATTTTTTTACATCATTCCTGGCATGCCACCACCCATCGGTGGGGTTGCTGGTTTTTCTTCGGGGATTTCTGTCATTACAGCACCCGTTGTCAGCATTACGCCAGCGGTACTGGCCGCCGCTGCAATTGCTGTTTTTACGACTTTGGCCGGGTCAATAATGCCTGCCGCCATCATATCGACATATTCGCCTGTTTGTGCGTTATAGCCATAGTTATATTCGGATGATTCCATAACCTTGCCCACGACAATTTCGCCAGATGTGCCTGCGTTTTCTGCAATCTGTGCGCATGGTGCGATAATTGCACGACGAACAATATCAATACCAACATTTTGGTCGGTATTTGCGCCTGTTAAATTTTTCAGTGCATCAACTGCACGTACAAGTGCGATACCGCCACCTGCAACGATACCTTCGGCAACAGCAGCACGTGTCGCAGCCAGTGCATCATCAACACGGTCTTTCTTTTCTTTTACTTCTACTTCGGTCATGCCACCAACTTTGATAACAGCGACACCGCCGACCAATTTTGCCAGTCTTTCAGACAGTTTTTCACGGTCGTATTCGCTGCTGGATGCGGATATTGCAACACGAATTTCGTCTGCACGTGCATCAATCGCAGATTTGTCGCCACCGCCGTGTGCCAACAGTGTTGAATCTTTGGATACAACGACTTTTTTTGCGGTTCCCAATACTGCGGGGCTGATGTTTTCAAATGTCATGCCCATGTCATCAGAAATAACAGTTGCACCTGTGACGATTGCGATATCTTTTAGCATTTCTTTACGTCTGTCGCCAAAGCCTGGCGCCTTGACTGCGCAAACCTTCAGACCGCCACGCAGACGGTTTAATACCAGTGTTGCCAATGCTTCGGATTCGACATCTTCGGCAATAATCAACAGCGGTTTACCAGATTGTGCGATTGGTTCCAGAATTGGCAACAGTGCCTGCAAGCCTGTGATTTTCTTTTCAGAAACCAAGATTTGTGCGCCATCCAATTCTGCCAACATTTTTTCGCTGTTTGTTACAAAGTATGGTGACATGAAACCTTGGTCAAATTGCATGCCTTCGACAACGTCGATTTCTGTGTCCAGTCCTTTGGCTTCTTCGACAGTAATAACGCCTTCTTTGCCAACACGTTCCATTGCGTTTGCTATTTTTTCGCCAATATCAGAATCTGAATTTGCAGAAATTGTTGCGACTTGTGCGATTTCTGCGCTGTCTTTGACAGGGCGTGCGTGTTTATCAATGTCTGCGATAACTGCTGCGGTGGCCATGTCGATACCTCGTTTTACGTCCATTGGATTCATGCCGGCTGCGATAACACGACGACCTTCACGGATTAATTTTTGTGCCAACACAGTTGCAGTTGTTGTTCCGTCACCTGCATCGTCACCTGCTTTTTTTGCAACTTCTTGAACCATGCGTGCACCAATGTTTTCCTGTGGGTCTTTCAGTGATACAGCCTTGGCAACCGTAACACCATCTTTGGTTGCGACCGGTGCGCCATATGATTTTTCAATAACAACTGTGCGACCCTTTGGCCCCATAGTGATTTTTACAGCATTGGCCAGTTTATCAACACCGGCAGCCATTTTTTCAGTATCAAAAATAATATCTTTTGCCATCAGTTTTTTTCTCCGTCTTTATTCTAAAATTCCTAAAATATCCGTTTCCTTGATTAACACATAGTCTTGTCCATCAATTTTAACTTCGTTCGCAGACGACGCCCATTTTGCGAACAGAACAATGTCGCCTGTCTTGACAGACATTGGAATCAAATCAGCACCATTATATATGCCATTGCCGGTTGCAATAACACGACCACGTGATGGTTTTTCCTTGGCGTTATCTGGGATAATAATTCCGCCTGCTGTGATATTTTCTTCTTCAATTCTTTCCAGCAGAACATAATTGTGCAGTGGTTTAAACATATAAATCTCCTTATGACTATCAGACTATGTCATTGATATAGTCTAAAATTTATTGATTTCAAGTCTGTATTTTAATATGCTGTATTATAAATACAAGGGGAATAAAAATATGTATGACAAAAACAACATCTTTGCGAAAATAATTCGTGGTGAAATCCCATGTAATCGTGTTTATGAAAATGACTTTGCGATGTCTTTTTATGATGTGAATCCAATTGCATCAACGCACGTTTTGGTTGTTCCAAAGGGTGAATATAAAAATATGTTCGAATTTGTAAATAACGCATCTGCCCAGGAACAGGCTGATTTTTGGTCTTGTTTAACAGAAACAGCACGTATTGAAAATTGCATTGACGGTTGTAATTTGATTGCAAATGTTGGTAATGGTACGTTTTTCTATCAAAGTGTTCCGCACTTTCATATTCATTTAATCGCAGGCGATAAAAAACAAGATTTTTCAGATATTGCAAAATGAAGATAACAGTTCGGGTTATTCCACGTGCTAAGATAAATCGGGTCGAAGTTCAACCAGATGGTGTTGTTCGTGTACATACAACAACTGCGCCCACAGATGGCAAGGCCACGAATGACGTAATAAAAATGCTGGCGCAACACTATGGTGTTCCAAAGACCAGCATTAAATTAATTCGTGGTGCCACATCACGTGACAAGGTTTTTGAATTTTAAATATTCAAAAGTTGTTCTGTCAATTCTGCAACAGTATTAGCGGCATAGAAATGATAGTTATCTGTCTTTACAACAAATCCATTGTTCATCATATGTTCAATCAATTCATCCAATGGACCCCAGAAATTGTTTGTGTTTAAAAAGAACAGGGGCTTGGTTGTTTCGCCAATTTGTTGCATTGTCATAATGTCAGACAATTCGTTCAGTGTGCCAATGCCACCTGGCAAAATAATAAATGCATCAGACATTTCAAACATAATTTGCTTGCGTTCATTAACACCATCAACAACCTGCATATCTGCACCTTCGTGCGCAGGTTCTTGCAGTGCGATAACATCATCTGTGGATACACCCTTGACCACGCCACCGTTTTCCAATGCACCATTCGCCACAGTGCCCATCAAGCCAACATTGCCACCACCAAATACCATGCGAATGCCGTTTTCTGCCAACATTTTACCAACAGCATATGCATCTTTTTTAAATTGAGGATCTGTACCATATTGATGCCCACAATATACTGCGACCGATTTTAATTTCTTTGCCATTTTATTTTTCCTTTATTTTTGCAAATTATATCATAAAATAACACCACAATGAATGAAAAGTTTTTAGATTTTATCAATAAATATTCTGAATCTCGACTGGCAATTGCAGTCAGTGGTGGGGTTGATTCTGTATGTTTGTTATGTTGGGCGGCAAAGTGTGGCTTGAATGTAACAGCGTTGCATGTGAATCATGGTTTACGTGATGCTGCAGATACAGAAACACAATACGTTCAAGATTTATGTCAGAAATTGAATGTTCCATGCCATGTTTTTTATTGGACGGCTGATAAACCCTTGACTGGGTTAGAGGCGGCTGCCCGTGATGCACGATATAAATTTATGACAGATTGGTGTCATGAACATAATATTGATGCATTAATGGTTGCACATCAGGCAGATGATCAAATCGAAACGTTTTTAATGAACTTGTCACGGGGCAGTGGGGTGTCTGGGCTGTCTGCAATGCAGCCAGAATCATATCGTGATGGGATTAAAATTGTTCGCCCATTATTAGGAATATTTCGCAGTGAATTGATAAAATATTGTGATGATAATGGTATCAAATATTTTTCTGATGAAATGAACGATGACGAAAGTTATACACGTGTAAAAATTCGCAAGAATCGTCACCTGTTGTCAGAAAAGATGGGAATCAGCGATGCCAGAATTTTGCTGGCCATTGAAAATCTGTCACGTGCACGCAATGCGCTGGACAGCAATATTGATACATTGGTTCAATCTGTTATGTATGATAATTATGCATTGTTTTCTGATTCTTTTCTATTTGACCTGCCACCCGATATTAGTTTAAAGTTCATTGGTGTATTAATTCAAACAATCGGGGGGAATAATTATCAACCACGCTTGAATTCGTTGATGTTCGCACTAAGTAAATTAAAGTCAGATTGTAAATTTACCTTGGGGCACTGTACGTTGCGACGGTTCAAGAATCAGATTTTGATTGTTCCCGAAGGTGCAAAAACAAGTATCAGGAAAAAAAATGAAAAAATTAAAAGACTTCAAAAAATCAAATCAAATCAATCCTAAAAAGCGTGATCGTGCATCAATGTATTTGGCAATGTTTTTTGTATTGCTGATTGCTGTTGGGGCTCGTATGTTTATGCTGGACAATGTGTCTGTCGGTCAAGATAGTACCGTGGTTGCGCCATCACGCCCGGTTGAATTGTCTTTTTCTGATGTTATCAGACGTGCAGATGATATAAAAACGATGGAAATTCGTGGTGATAACGCAACGGGCGTGTTAACAGATGGAACAAAATATAATGCAACAATCACATATGACCCAGAAATGTTGGCAAAATTAGCGGAATCTGGCACTGCGATTACAATTGATACGTCAAAAACATTTTTCGAAAGTGTGGCAACATTTGCGCCTCTGTTATTAACATTGTTGTTTATCTTTTGGATTTTGCGTGGATTTCGTCGTGGTGGTCCGGCCGGCATTGGTCGCAGTTTGATTGGTCAAAATCCAACAAAAATTGCCACGGGCAAACCAAAAACAACCTTTAAAGATGTCGCAGGCATTGATTCTGAAAAGCAAGAATTGGCTGAAATCGTAGATTTCTTGAAAAACAAAGATAAATATAAAAATCTGGGTGCCCGTGTGCCACGTGGTGTATTGTTGTCTGGTCAACCTGGTACTGGAAAAACATTGCTGGCACGTGCAATCGCAGGTGAGGCAAACGTACCGTTCTTTGCTGCATCTGGTTCTGATTTTTCTGGTATAATTGTCGGATTGGGTGTTGCCAAGATAAAAGAAATCTTTGAAATGGCAAA
>JAFOXU010000155.1 GCA_017425725.1 Alphaproteobacteria bacterium
AATTAGATGGCGTACAGTATTATATAAATCCGTCTGTACAATATTTGTCTTTGATAAAATTAGAAAGTGATAATAATTTTGGTTCCAGTGAATCTGGGTTTGTCTTGCAACAAATATTGACTGCACAAGAGTATATTAAAGAGTACGAGTTGCGTAATCCACTGTTGACGCATAATAATGATGAACGAATGTTGTAAAAAAAACGCCCCGTTTGGGGCGGTTTTTAAAATGGTATATCGTCACCGATTTCAGATACTGATATTTCTTCACGTGGTTGTGGTGCAGATGGTGTTGTTGATGCGCCATATTCACCGTCCATTGATTTTGCACCAGATAATATTACCATCTGACCAGCAAATTGATTCAATACAACCTCGGTTGTGAATACGTCTGCGCCAGATTGGTTTTGCCATTTGCGTGTGCGCAGTGAACCTTCGATATATAATTTTGTTCCTTTTTGTAACATGCGTTCTGCAACTTCGACCAAGTTAGAATTAAAGATTACAACACGATGCCATTCTGTTTGTTCTTTCTGTTCGCCTGTTGCACGGTCACGCCAGCGGTCAGATGTTGCCAATGAAAAACTGACAACCTTTTGTCCGCTGCCCATTGTGCGAACCTGTGGTTCTTGACCAATATTTCCAACCAATATAACTTTATTTATGCTGCCTGCCATAATCGCTTCCTTTGTTTTTTGTTTTTTCTATGATTTATTTGAGCAATTATAGCGGAAAAATGCAAGGATTTTTTAGAAACTGATTTTTGCTTTTGTTAAGATATAAAATTCGTCTGTGCCATATGGGTTGTCGACAAACCCCATTGTGACAGATTTGTATGATGCACTGTATTCAATTGATGGTCTGGTTGCCATGTCAATTTTATGATTTTGAAAAATGTAATCACCGTTTGCAGTGCGACCTGATAATGTATGCAGATACATGTCGCCACCAACGATTGTGTCTGGGGTGCCGACAGAAAATTCAAAGCCTTGATATTTAATGCCGATGTTTGCGGATGATGTGAATATGTTTGAAAATCCAGAAACAATTGATTCTGCAGATGTTTTCGGATTAATTGAACCAAATGTTGTGCGATATGACAGTGTTATATTACCAAAATTAAATTCATCATGAATACCGATAAAACTTAACAGGTCTTGTGATTGGGTTTGCAAGATGCCGCTGGCGTTCATCATGTCTGTTTGTTTAAATCCGATTTCGATGTTGCCGATTTTTACGTTGCTGATGTTTTTATTGCTTAAACGTTCAAATCCAATACCACGATTTTTTATTGTAATGTTATCGTTCAGGTTTGTTTCGAATGCGCGTCCAAAACTGTCAACAAATGATAATTTAATGTTTTGTGATTTTAATTGGTTGCCGATTGTGCTGCTGACACGTGAATGTTGCATTGCAATATTTGTACTTTCTGAAATAGGAATTGTTGTTGTGCCAACAGGGCGGGTTGCACGTTCCATGTCTAACATTCCATGACCATAAATTGCATCAACGCCAGATGCACCTAAATCACGTGCAGTTGTGAACAGCAGGTTTGTAATTTCATTAGATTTCATGTATGGAAATGCTTCACGAATAACGGCGATAGCAGCTGATACAATTGGTGCAGCGAAACTGGTGCCGTCAAGTGTAGCATTTGATGCGCTGGATTTTAAGTTCGTTCCAGGTGCAGTAATACAATAATTCATTGTTACGCCACATGCGTTACTGAATGTTGCCAACGATTGTGTTTGACTGTCCCAGGCGACAACGTTTACAAAGTGACCGTTTAATTCTGGAATAACGCGTGGCATTGCTGACAGGGAACTGGATTGAAAGTTGTATTCGTTTCCTGCGGCCCAAACGAAAATTGCATCTTGATTAGATGCGGCATTTGTTAATGCATTAATAAAATGTGGGTCTGTCATATGTTCGATTTGATTGCGTGAATGCACTTCGTGTGCATATGAATTAATTGCAGACCAACTGAAATTATAAATGTTTGCATTTGATGCAGATGCAATAATGTCGCCCATTTCATAAAATGATTTAAAGTTGCCGTATTTGTCTGCAACTTCGTATATTTCAACTTGTGCGTCTGGGGCGACTTGGTCTGATGCCATGTGTGCGACGCTGTTGCCGTGTGGTGTATCGATGCTGGAATCGAATACAGCGATGGTTGAATTTTTGCCCGTAAAACCACGTGCCAATGAATACCCCAGTCTTATATCGTTGTATTGGTTATTGTTGCGTGTGTATGAACTGTTATTAATTGCGCTGGCATAACGTGCATAGTCGATATCATTGCCGACTTCATTATTTGTGTGTTTTGTGTTTTGTGGCTGGGTTGGTGTGGAATCGGATTCACTGTTTGTTGTCATACCAAATAGTGCGATTGCACCACCGATTAATGCCGCACCACCGCCTGCAATGGTTGCAGTTGTTGCAAATGATAAACGATTATTGTCGGAGCACTGATCCAGATGAGACAGACGATACATGTCATTAGCGCATTTGTTTGTGTGCGCAACGGCAGGTGCAATCATAATTGCACAACTGATAAATGCCGACAAAAATGTCTTGTATGCAGCCATTATTTTCTCCGATATGGATGGGGTACACACCCATACACTATAAATATAGTACAAACATGCCGTTTGTCAAGAGTTGTGTAAATTTCCCTAGACAAAAGTGTTTGTGTATGTGATATACTGAAATCATATAATTTAACCAAAGGGGAAACATATGAAAAAATTAACAATTTCAGCGTTAAGTGTTTTGTTGGCAACCGGTGCTGCATTTGCAGATTTTTCTGGACCAGATGTGGTGGCTGATAAGCCTGTGGAACAGCATGCTAATCCAAAGGGCGGCTTTGTTGCGGGTAACGAAACGATTGTTACTGTTAAACAGGTAAATGAAATGCGTGACGATGTTCCTGTTATTGTAAAGGGACATATCTTGCAACGTATGGGTGATGAAAAATATTTGTTCGAAGATAGCACTGGTTCAATCGCTGTGGAAATAGATGATGATGATTGGCGTGGTCAAACGGTTAAACCAACAGACACAGTAAAGCTGTATGGTGACGTTGACCGTGGTATCTTTAAAACAGAAATCGAAGTAGATTATGTTGAAAAAATGTAAATAAAAATCCCCGTTTCGGGGATTTTTTTATTTTCGTGTTGCCCAGAATAGTGACCAAACCCATGCAATTAGTGACCAGCCGAAAATCCAACTTGCCAATCGTACGGCATGCATATCTGGTTTACCTTTGCCATTTTGTCGTGCAATCCATGCAGGGGCCAGTATGATTACAAATAATAACAATACGCAAATTGCGTATTTTAGAACGAATAAGATTTCTGTCATTTCAATCATACTTTGTATAAAAAAAGGGGGCTGGTATATGCCCCCCAACATTCTTTATGGTATGATTATATACCATATTTTGCGCTTTTGTCCAGTTCTTCTTCAATGCGAATTAACTGATTGTATTTTGCCATACGATCAGTGCGTGACATAGAACCGGTTTTGATTTGGCCTGCATTTGTTGCGACTGCCAAGTCTGCAATTGTTGTATCTTCGGTTTCGCCACTGCGATGAGAAATGATTACACCGTAATTTGCATCTTGGGCCATTTTGATTGCGTGCATTGTTTCTGTCAAAGAACCAATTTGGTTTACTTTTATCAAAATTGCGTTTGCTACACCATTTTGAATACCACGTTCCAGTCGTTTTGGATTTGTTACAAATAAATCGTCGCCAACCAATTGACATTTGTTTCCGATTTTTTCGGTCAGTTTTTTCCATCCATCCCAGTCTTCTTCAGCCAGTGCATCTTCGATTGAGATGATTGGGTATTCGCTGATTAATTTTTCATAGAATGAAATCATTTCATCAGATGTCAATTGTTTGCCTTCAAAGTTATAAACTCCGTCCGAGTAAAATTCAGATGATGCAACGTCCAAACCAATAGAGACTTGTTCGCCAGGGATGTATCCTGCGGCCTTTATTGCAGAAATAATTGTGTCCAGTGCTGCGCTGCAACAATCAAAATTTGGTGCAAAGCCACCTTCGTCCCCAACGTTGGTTGAATTTCCGCTTTTCTTTAAGATTGATTTTAAGTTATGGAATATTTCAGAACCCATACGGATTGCGTC
>JAFOXU010000152.1 GCA_017425725.1 Alphaproteobacteria bacterium
TAACTTGATAAACCCTGCAATTGCAGAGCACGCTAAAAAAACGGCTGCGGCAAAACAAAATATAGGTGGCGCAACTGTTGAAACAGAACCTGAAACAGGTTATAAGTCATCAGAACGTGCCGCATTAGAAAATCAGTTATTGCAGATTGAATCTGTGGCCAAGGTTATCGAAGAGCAAGATGAAGACACAATGCCAGAGTCTGTCGAATAATATACGCCCACAAGGGCGTTTTTTTGTTGTTGAAAAACTGTTTTTGTCAACTATAATATATGGTGTAACAAAGGACAGTATATGGCACAAAAGTGTGTTTTTTGCGGTGGAATACCCCAGAACAAGAACAAGGAACATGTAATTCCACAATGGCTTAGTAAATATTTGGGTAGATATAATTCTGTATGCGATTTGTCAGGTGTTACAGATTTGCAGATTCCATTCAAGGGATTAACGTTTCCTGCGTGTGAAAAATGCAATTCTGCAGATTCTGCATTAGAGGCCGCAGCCAAAAATGTGGTTGAGAAAATGATGTCGGCTCAGCCTGTAACAGGTTCAGAAATAAATACATTGTTAGACTGGTTTGATAAATTGCGCATAGGTATTTGGTTGGGGCAGTTAATGTTGTCCAAGAAAATGGATACCATTGTGCCGAATTTTTATATCAACAATCGTATTGCATTAAAAGATCGTATGTTAATTATTGAACATATAGAAGGTGTAGGAAATGGTTTGGGCTTGGTTGGGTCGAATAACAATATGTTTCAGTATTCTCCAAATGCGTTCCAAGTATGGTTTAATGATGTTTTGATAACAAGTGTATCTGCAACGGGTTTGGTGGGTAATAAACTTGGGTTCCCAGTCGTTGGAAAAATATCGGGTCTTGGTGAATCTGTATGTCACATGAAAATTTCCAAAGGGCGTAATAAAACAACGCATCCTGTTGTTATGAATATTGATGCAACAGATAAGACAGTTATTTATCAGCCAATATTTAAAGAATATACAAATCACGAATGCTATAAAGTACCATATGTTTCAAGCCATTGTTATGATTGCAAGACCGGTTTGGGTGGAATATTTGTGCAAAGAAACAATAATACAATCAGATATATGATGCCAGATGATAAGGTTAATTTGATACCAAGATTACAGCCAAACGCGTCTGCGTTAAGCAGTATAAAAAGAGTATTTGAATTACAAAATCATATTGTTACTGGTTTGCACAAGACAAATGTCCCTGATGCTGTTACTGCGGCGAAGATTCAAACATGTATGCTTGAAAATCAAATGTTGATTCAGGCGTGTCAGAAAATGAAATAATATACATAGATTTTTCAGGAAATCATACCTGCGGAAAACGCAGGTATTTTTTTGCATAATATATCTATCTAATACAGGAGAGAGCCAATGTTATTAAAATCAAAAGTATGTTTTACGGTATTAACTATTTATGAAATTGTTGCTGTATCTGCAATGCGTTTTCAACGTATTTGCGATGCTATGTTCCCAACTGCATTTTGTGACAGTTGGTTCAGGTATTTTTTATTTTGTGTGGTTGTTCCGTTATTAGTATTTTTGATTGTGATGTGGATACGAGAAATTGTGCGTTTTCATCGTCGTCGTTCTTTTGTTCGTCGTGCCAGAAATACAGTTAACGGAATTTTAAATACTATTCGTGGCAAGGTTTCAGAACATATCAATATGCA
>JAFOXU010000033.1 GCA_017425725.1 Alphaproteobacteria bacterium
CAATGCAGAAGCCGCCAATACATACGGGAAAATACGTTTATATAAAGTCATAATAACACCCCTTTATTTTACATGTCATTTACTTACCGAATTCCAGCCCCTGATCGATATAGTTTTCGGCTTTTTCTTCCCAATCCGGTTCAACACGTACAAATAAGTGCAAACGTGCATTTACCCCCCATTGATCCTGAATATCATGACGGGCAGCAGTACCAATTTGTTTTAACTGCGCCCCACCACGACCAACAACAATCTTTTTATGCCCATCATTACGAACAGCAATCTTTTGATATATATCCAATACACCTTCGTCATCAACATCAACACGTTCTGTTACAACGTTGATATGATATGGCAATTCTTGGTGGATATATTTATAAATCTTTTCACGGGTTAATTCCGCCAAATACAATTCATCTGGGACATCTGGCGCATCAACCGTATCAAACAAATATGGCGATTGCGGCATAACATCCGCCAATGATTTCAACATTTTTTCAACACCGTCATTTTTCAAGGCAGACACCATAAATATTTCAGACCATGGCGCCATTTGATTTAATTCTGCAACCATTGGCAACAAATCAAGTTTTGCAATCGCATCAACCTTGTTCAATGCAACGAATATATTTGGACGATCTTTGATTTTTTCTGCCAACGCACGAATTGTTTCTGTTATCCCCTTTTGCGCATCAACCAACAGCAATATAGCATCCGCATCAGATACCGCATCCATAGCGGCCGCAACCATTGCCCTGTCCAAACGACGAGAAGGCTTAAAGACACCGGGTGTATCAACGAATATTAACTGTTTGTCACCCACCATTTTTACCGCACGCAAACGAGTTCTAGTGGTTTGAACCTTGTGCGAAACGATGGAAACCTTTTGTCCCATTATTTGGTTTAATAATGTGCTTTTACCGGCGTTTGTTGGGCCAATTATCGCCACAAAGCCCGAATATGTTTTATCTGTCATAATACAACCATAGCACATAGATTTCAAAAATAAACAAAAATCTTGCATATACGCACGGTTGTGCTACAAATAAATTGTATACACAAAGGATATAAGACATGCAGCTGACAGGTCCAGAAATTCTGAACAGAATGAACAAAAACAAAAATGGCAAGCCCGATATTGTTATCAAACCATTTGACATGCGTTGTTTGGGCAGTAACAGTTATGATTTACACCTGGGAGATACATTACGTGTATACAAGCACACTATACCACACGGCATGAAACCCGCCATTGAATACAAAGGTGACATCAGCGCACATATAATGCGTGACTGGTTTGAAAATTCGTTGGCATATCAACTGTATAAAATCGAACATCATGAATTTGATGTTATGAATCCAAAATATCTGATTGACCCAACAAACATCAAACACCATGAAACAATAGATATAAAAATCCCTGAAACAGGTTTAGTTTTGTCACCATATATCGGATATCTGGGTTCAACTATTGAATACACAGAAACAAGAAATCTATTTCCATACATTGATGGTAAATCCAGTATTGGACGTAACTTTATACTGAATCATCATACTGCAGGTCGTGGTGACGATGGATTCTGTGGACAATGGACACTAGAAATCAGAACAATGTATCCAAACGTTGTCTATCCGTATATGAGCATCGGTCAAATTTATTATGACGAATTCTTGGGACAACGTATGCCATACGATAAAAATGAACGCAGCCACTATAATGGACAACTGGGGCCAACACCAGCAGCAGTCATACCTGTGGATGCATTTTTAAAAGAACAAAAAACAAAATAAAAAAACACCCCAAAATGGGGCGATTTTTTATTTATAAAAATACGAATTATTTTTCTGTAACCAGCCAACTGTTGTCGCCATACCATGCCCATGAATAACCTCGGTATCATCTGACAAATTCAAGTTACGCAGTGTATCAATTGATTTCAATAACACATTTTGATCACCACCAGGCAAATCATAGCGTCCTATTCCTTCTTGGAATAATGTATCGCCAATTATTATTACTTTTTCATCTGGAAAATGATACGCCACACCCCCAGGGGTATGCCCAGGCGTTTCAATAACATTCATAACTATATTTGGCAATATTTCTGATGAACATATTTCCAACGATGTTGGACGCACATCATTTATTGTAATCGGCGGCAAACCAAAATATGTCAGCAAGTCATTTCCCCAACCAACCAAGCGAAA
>JAFOXU010000149.1 GCA_017425725.1 Alphaproteobacteria bacterium
GGGGTCGCTTCCAAATTATACAGGTTGCCTGTTTGTTCTTGGAAGTTTGCCAAGTTTTCACGGATAAAGTCCATTACATCCAATACCAATTTCTTGCCCATTGGGGTTGCAATATTTTCTTTGTCGCCTGTAAAGTTGCGAACCATTTCGTTTGCACCGTTTACACCAATGGTCGAGAAATGATGACTCCAATCGCCCAGGTAACGTTTTGTAAATGGATACAGTCCACGTTCCATGTTTTTAGAGATGATTTCACGTTTGATTTCCAAACTGTCACGCCCTAAATCTAACAGACGTTTCAATTCTGCAAACAAACCTTCACGATTACCACGGTGGATATACCCCAATCTGGCCAGATTAATTGTAACAACACCAATTGACCCTGTCTTTTCTGCAGAACCAAACAGACCGCCACCACGTTTCAACAATTCACGAACATCCAAGCGCAAGCGACAGCACATTGAACGAACGTCTGTTGGATTCAAGTCTGAATTTAAAAAGTTCTGGAAATTTGGAATACCATATTTTGCAGCCAAATCAAACAACGGCTTTACATTTGGATGATCCCATGGGAAATCTGGTGTAATGTTATATGTTGGAATTGGGAAGGTGAATGGACGACCCATTGCATCACCTTCGGTCATGACTTCAATAAACGCCCTGTTAATCATGTCCATTTCTGCCTGCAGGTCACCGTATGTAAAGTCAACTTGCTTTTTACCGACAAATGGACGTTGTGGTTTCAAATCTGTCGGGCATGTCCAGTCAAATGTAAAGTTAATAAATGGTGTTTGTGTACCCCAACGACATGGAACAGCACAGTTAAATACCAATGTTTGCATTGCGTTCTTAACATCTGCATATGACAGATTGTCAATGCGAACATATGGCGCCAAATATGTATCAACAGATGAAAATGCCTGGGCGCCTGCAAATTCGTTCTGTAATGTGCCCAAGAAATTTACCATATGCGAAATCGCAGTTGCCATATGTTTTGCAGGTTCACATTGCAAGTAACCTGGGACACCATTGAAACCTTCGTACAATAATTCACGCAGTGACCAGCCTGCACAGTAACCTGTTAACCAGCCCAAATCATGAACATGAATTGCAGCAGTTCTGTGTGCATCAGCAACCGCACGTGGATACAGATTCAACCAATATTCCGCTGTGACACGTTCACTGGTACGCAAAATTAAACCACCAATTGAATATCCGATATTTGCGTTTTCTTTGATACGCCAGTTTGAACCACCGACGTAACCTTCGATAACTTCGACGGCATCAACCATTGATTCACGAATTTCTGTGCGTTTCTGGCGATAAATAATATATGCCTCTGCCGTTTTGTAGGCACGAGAATCCATTAACGTTTGAATAACAGTATCTTGGATATCTTCTACGCTTGGTGTTTTATCTGCAAATTTTGCATCCAGTCTTTTTAATACATCTTGTGTAACCTGAACCACAGCAACATCTGAAATTTCCGTTGTAACTGCCACAGCCTTTTTAATAGCCTCATAAATCTTTTTCGCATCAAAAGGAACAGTTTCCCCACTGCGCTTTTGCACAGCAACCAGACGTGTGGTAAGTGTTGGTGTAATTTGAATTTTTATTTCATTTTGTGTTTCTGACATCTTAAATACTCCAATTCTTGTAAAAACACAACATATAGTGATTGTTTTGTTGATTTGATAACAATATATAGTTTTATATAAAATCTATCAATATAGAAAAATGTAATTTTGAATAATACTCACGGGTTGATCTCCTTGGACAATATGGCGAATACCGCGACAGTAAGTAAGCTTGCTTGCGAACCTTTCGACATAGCGCTATTATATATTGGAATTTGACTTAATCGATAATCAAATCATAATCAAAGAACTTATACTTTGCTTCTGCCCAACTCAATATATCAGAATATAACACATTATCATCTGCAATGTA
>JAFOXU010000200.1 GCA_017425725.1 Alphaproteobacteria bacterium
ATCCATCCATTCTTTACGCAATGTTTCATATGCCTTGACTGCCAACAAATTACGAACATAGATTAATTTTTTATCACCGTCCATCGCATCTATTTTTGCCCAATCTTCATCTGGCATCAGTTGTTTTGCCTCTGCTATAATTGCATCTGTTTGGTCATTATTTGGCAATGTTGATTTTGATATCGTTGACTGTGCATTTTGAAACTTATCAAGTCCTGATTCATACAAATCTTTTGCATTTACATTAAATACAAACAGCACAAACAAAAAACCGAATACTATTCTTTTCATTTTTTATCCCTATTTATTATTAAATTTCCAATTGCGCCACCGGCCGCACCAACACCGCCAACCGTGGCACCCGTGGTAACCTTTTTAGAACTCTCTTCTTTTTGTGCCGCCCAGGCCGCTGCATCCGCACCATTGGGGTCAGACAACGCACGGGACAGTGATGTGTAAACACCACTCGTTTTACCATCACTGATATCGTCATACAGGCCACTCGTCGCACTGTCCAGTATACTTTCTGATTCAATACCTGGTTTTATCCCCAAGGCCGCTTTACGTACCTTTAAATCATTCGCCAATGCGACATATTCACTGTACAGACCAACCAATTCATTCCCACCCGGCAGTTCAACATCCACTGCGCCACCATTGACACGTTTATCACCATACTTGCACGTAAATGTTGCCAGATATGCACGCATCGCCCTTTCTGCATCTGCATCTGATTGCTGTTCAGACAGCCCAGATGCCAACATCATGCCACCAATGCCACTGGCACCAATCGCAGCAGCACCCAATATCTTGTTCGCCAACGATTGTTCGTTTGCTTTCGCTTCTTCATATTTTTGTTGTAATTCTGCAACACGGTCAGATTTGACAGTATGTGAAGTTAATCTATTTAAAAGTTGTAATTTTCGGCTCAAGCCAAAATCTTTACTTTTTTTAAGCAAATCAACTAATTCTGTTTCGTCTTTCGATAATTATTTTTGTAATGTGGCAATTCTTTCTGCCATTTCTTCTTCTGTGTATTCTTCTTCCTGTTCTTCTTCTGTCTCTTCTGATTCATTTAAACCCACAGTTTTTAACATTCTTTCGTTTGAATTATTGTTTGTTTTTATTACACCCTTATTTTTTGGGATTTTGCTTAAGTTTTCTTCTGCTGTATTTGATGTGCTATAATATTCTCGTAATTCTTTTATTTTTGACTGAAACTGTAAGGAGGACGCCATATAGTCAGAACGTTTATCTATATCAAAATTATCTGCACCGAAAGAACAAGTCCCATACAAAACACCTTTTTCAGAAACATATCCACCACCGGAATTTCCTTGCCAGTTATAACATGTGGTTTGAATTACATATGGATATGATCTAGCATTTCCAAATCCATAATCACAATCTACACTCTCACGAATCAATACATCATGTTCAGCTGAAAGATTTTTTGCTCTTATGAGCATGTTTCTGCAATCTTCAGGTATACAATTTTCGTATGGATCATAATATCTGATATCATGGCATGAATCACAACTTTCTGCTACTTTATCTATACATTCTTGTGGAGTGCATCCACGAAAATCTACAACTAAATCTATGAATTCTTCATACACCGCTTGTTCTTTTGTTTTTATTTCATCGCAACCTACTCGTTCTATTGAATGACAACGACTTGCTTTTAATCTGTGTTTTGTGTCGTATATAGGTTCCATACCAATTTTTTTCATATCTTTATCTAACTTATTAGAAATTTCTATTACACTCATATCTTGTAATGAACCGTTATCATCAATTAAATCAAAGATTTTTCTTATTTCATCATTGCTCAAAATTCTAACCCATCCCCAACCAGCATTTATAAAATCTGTTTGTGTTGTTATAGTTTCGATTTCAAAAAAGGTGTCGCTGAAAAATTTAGGGTCTTTAACCAACCATAC
>JAFOXU010000096.1 GCA_017425725.1 Alphaproteobacteria bacterium
AAATCAGAAAATTGAATATTCATAACATTTATGATAGAATATAAAAAGATAAATAGCAAATAAGAGGTTTTTTAATGAAACAAGAATCTGGTCGTTCAATGATTGAAATGTTGGGTGTGTTGGCAATTATGGGTGTTATAACAGTTGGTGCAATTGGTATGATATCGACTGCAATGCGTACACAAAAATTGACAGCGGTTAATGACGAGGTTGTGCAAATGGTCACAATGGTACGCAATATCCATGCAGAATATGATGATTTCGCCAGTATGGATGGCTCTACGATTTTCAGTGTAATTGGAATGTCTGAAAAGAATCCGTATGGTGGTTCATATATGTTGGCAGTTAATCCATCTAATTCACGTCAATTTGTTGTAACTATTAACGGTTTGGGACAATCTGAATGCAAGGCATTGGTTGCCAAGGCATGGTCTGATTCTGTTGGATACAAGTTATCTGATGGTAAGACAGGGGGCGCAACTGGTTCTTGTGATGGGGTAAACGGAACAAATTCTGTTCAGATTATATTTGGGGAATAATTTTGCCAAATTTACAGACAGGGATTGTGTATGGCAGATTTTATTGAAATTTCAAAAGTAGAAGATGGCGTTCGTTTGTTGCGTTGGTTTTTGCGACATTTTCCATCTATGCCGCAACGTGAATTTTATAAATTGTGTCGTGGTGGACAAATTCGTGTAAATTCAAAACGTGTTAAAGGACAAGAAATCTTGCGTACAGGTGATGCGGTACGTGTTCCGCCAACTGTTTTATCTTATTCTGAAGAGCGTGTTAGAAAGACGGAATCTGGTAACCATTTTTCATTAACAGATTTAGAAAAATTGCGTCAGTGTATCATTCATAATGATGATGATATTGTTGTGTTTAATAAACCTGCAGGTTTGGCTGTGCAGGGGGGGACGGGGATTCGTAAATCTGTAGATAAAATGGCTGCGGCATTGTTCCCGTATGATAAGATTTCATTGGTGCACAGATTAGATAAAGAAACGAGTGGTGTTTTAGTCGTTGCAAAAAATCAACGTGCTGCACAATTTTTGGCTGATGCATTTCAGAACAAAAAGGCACATAAAGAATATCTGGCATTGTTAAATGGTAATGTTAATCAAAAAAGCGGAACGATTGATAACTTTGTGCTAAAAGGTCAGGTGTTTGATGAACCAAAACGTTTGAATAATGGAACAGGGCCCAGACCACAACGTGCAATTACAGATTACCGTGTGTTATCAAATGTTACGTCAAGTTTATCGTGGGTTCAATTTTCGCCAAAGACAGGACGTACCCATCAATTAAGATTGCATAGTGCATTTACATTGAATGCGCCAATCGTAGGTGATGATCTATACGGCAGAAATCAACGTGTTGATACGGTTTTACAATCTATGTTGCAGACAAATAATTTATTTTTGTTTGCATATAAAATAACCTTTCAACATCCGTCGACAGGGCGTATGATGACGTTGCGTGCAACAGTGCCTGACTTTATGGTTCCTGTGATGCGTTTCTTGGAATTTAAATTGCCATGATTGTACGAAGAAGTTTATTTTTTCCGATTATGCGTATGTTATGTCTGATTGTGGTCGGGCTGCTTGTGGCGCTGGTTGTTGCACTTAGTCAGGTGAATCTTGAAACGTTGCGCGGCAGTGTGATAAGTGTCTTGCAAGAATCAACAGGTTTGCCTGTGCAGGTTGACGGTGGTGTTGCGTGGCGTTTTTCATTACAACCAAGGATTGAGTTGAATCAGGTGTCTATTGCAAATCCTGATTGGGCCAAGGAAAAATATGCGTATACAGCAGACAGAATTGATGTTCGTATCAATTTGTTGTCTTTATTTCGTGATAGGCCAACAATTCATAATGTAAAAATGTATGATGTAAAGGTCAATGTAGAGCAAAATTCAGATGGAAAATATTCTGTGCCTTCTTTTAGCAAAAAAGGGAATGCGACAGACGAAGAAGAAAAAATAGAAAAGTATCCGTTCAAAGATTTTGGATTAGGTGGTGTTGAGATAAAAAAATTAAACGCAAATATTTTGGGTAAAAAATATTCATTGGCTGGGTTGAATATCAGATTAACGCCTGATTCTGATAAACGTCAATATTCTGGATGGATAAAGTTAGATGAAGATGTTTCGCCATTTATTATTGTTTTTTCTGAATATAATAATGACAGAAAAATTTATCCTGTACAGGTTGCTGTGTCCAGCAGGGGACAGGCCTTGATTGCGAATGTTGCATTAGAGGGTACCAGCAAATTACCAATAGATTTTGTTGTAAAGGGGGATATGCCAAATGTAAACGTTATTGGCAGGTTCTTTGGTGTAAAGCTGCCAGAAGTACGCAATATGTATGTAAATGTTGCTGGTGGATTTGATAGAAAAAAAATGACGTTGCGTAAATCTTCGTTGCTGATAAATAATACAGAATTTACATTAAGTGGTTTTGTTAATTGGACTAAAAATATTCCTGTTATAAATGCAGATATATATGCACGTCGTGTGGAATTGGGAACGTTGTTTCCGAATATGTATGGGCGTGTTCGTGTAAAACCAAATAGAAAATTAAATGTGTTTAAAGATGTCCCATTGTTTGGCGATTGGATGTATAACAAAAATATAACGCTGAATATCAAGTTAGATGACTTTGTTGTATATAAAGAATTAAATATTCAAAATTTAAATATGGTAATGAATTTAACAGATAATAAGTTGAGGATAGATTCAAATTTATCAATCGCAGAAGGTGATGTAGTTTTTGGAATTGATGGTCTTGTTGATAGTGCGGGTGTGTTAAGTGCCGATGTGGCATTTGCAGGTAAACATATTTATGTGGGTGAAATTTTAAATGAAATAAATATTGATAATTTTATTTCTGATTTGCCTGTAAATATTGATTTGTATGTTAAAACGCATGGAAAAAATCTGACAGAAGTAATGCAAACATTAACGGGGCCTGTGTATGTGTATTCTGTGGATGATGGATATGCGCATTCTAAACTGGTTGCGTATATGTATGGTACAGATTTCTTAACTGGCCTGCGTCACAGTATTCAAGATTTGTTTAATTCGGAAAAAAAGCATAATCAAATCAAGATTTCTTGTTTGGCGCTTAATGCGAAATTGCGTGATGGTGTTTTTGAAACACAAAACGGTTTTGCAATTGAAACAAATGCGATAAATGTTCGATTGGCTGGTAATTTAGATTTGGGTAATGAAAAAATGAATTTGGCATTAACGACTGTGCCAGTGCGTGGGTTAAAGCTATCGCTGACAGGCAAGGTTGTAAATTCAATTGAATTGTCTGGTAATTTGGCAGAACCGGATATAAAGGTTAGTGGGGCAGCAGTCGCCAGCAAGGTTGCATCTGCTACAGGAATTGGTTTGTTGTTAGCACCATTAACCGGTGGGTTAAGTTTGGTCGCAGGCGCAGGTATTGGTTTGGTTGCAGGTGATTTGCTGGAAAACTGGTTGGCGGATACACATCCTTGTGAAACTGCATTAAAACGTGGTGCACCATTATATCATGACGATCCAGAATGGATGGCGACGGATATATCAGACTTAATGAACATTGTTTTAAAACCAACAGAAAATAAAGATATTTAATTGGCTGCTTTTGGTCTTGCACCGAATCGGTGTTTTTTGGTACACTGTGAACAACGAATGTAGGAAACCACACATATAAGTAAAAGGAAACAGGAGCGTATAATGGAATTTTCAGTATTTCGTCAGGTTTTGATACGTGCGCTGGGACATATGCAGTCTATTGTTGAAAAGCGTGCAACACTGCCGATATTGATGAATGTTAAATTAGAAGTTGCGGACGACTTGATTTTGTCGGCAACAAATGTAGATTTAGAATTGGTTGAACATGTGGCTGCGGATATCACGTTGGGCGGTAAGACAACTGTTCCTGTACAGATGTTGTATGATATTGTGCGTAAATTGCCAGATGATGCAGAAATATCATTCAAACAGTCTGGTGATCAATTGGTTGTATCCAGTGGTCGTGCGGTATTTCGTTTGCCAACATTGCCTGCAGAAAATTTCCCTGCAATGGCTGGTAGCAATTTAACAACAAAATTTCAAATGACCACGGGTGATTTGGCGCATCTGATTAATCAAACAAAGTTTGCAATTCCAACAGATGATGTTCGTTATCATTTGGGTGGTATTTATTTTCATATCTCTGATGACAGTGGTGAAGCGAAATTGACAGCGGTTGCCACAGATGCGCAACGTATGGCGCTGTGTGCAATGCCTGCGCCTGCGGGCAGTGCAGAAATGCCATCTGTTATTTTGCCACGTCGTGTAATTGGTGAATTGTCTAAATTGCTAGAAGATGCAAATGTTGATGATGTTTTGGTTGAATTGTCTGATACCAAGGCACGCTTTACAGTTGGGGCGGCAACATTGACCAGCAAACTGGTTGATGCACAATATCCAAACTATCGCGTTGTGGTTCCAAATGGTAATGACAAGATTGCAATCTTGGACAGAAAGCAATTTATTAATGCTGTTGACTTGGTTTCTGTGGCCAGTGTTGATAAGACAAAATCTGTTCAACTGACGTTCAGTATGAACAAGTTGGTTATCAATGCGTCCAGTCCTGATGCAGGAACAGCGACCCAGGAATTGGATATTGAATATAATGGTGATGCGTCATTTACGGTTGTGTTTAATGTAAAATTCTTGCTGGATGTCGCAGGTCAGGTCGAAGGCGAAAAATTCCAGATGGAAATGCAAGACCCGTTGGCACCAACAAAAATAAATTCAACCGACAAAGATACAGATGCGTTATATGTATTAATGCCGATGAGAATGTAAAACAAAAAAATAAAAACCGCATACAGCGGTTTTTATTTTGGCAATAAATTGCAAATTGGAATTTTTATGGTACCCTGTATACAAACAAAAAAGGAAAAAGTATGATATTAGATGAAATAGCGCCAGGTTCAATGCCACCAAAGAAAATGAATGCGATTATAGAGGTGGCCGAAGGTGGCTATGTTAAATATGAAATTAATAAAGAAACAGGTTTGTTAAAGGCAGACAGAATTTTGCATGCGCCAATGGCGTATCCTGCGAACTATGGTTATTTTCCTGGCACGTTGGGCGATGATGGCGATCCATTAGATTGTGTGGTTGTATGTAATGCGCCACTGCGCCCAGGTATTTTGATTGAGGTTCGTCCAATCGGTGCATTGTTGATGGAAGATCAGGCCGGTGGTGACGAGAAAATTATTTGTGTGCCACGTGACAAGGTTGATCCATTCTATACAGATACGGAATTTATCGAACAGTTGCCTGCAATTCTGCGTTCAAAGATAAAATATTTCTTTCAACATTATAAAGATTTGCAGCCACATGCGTGGTCCAAGGTTATTGGATGGGCAGATAGGGAAACTGCTGACAAATTGATTATGGACAGTATCGACAGATATTGGGCACATAAACGTGGGGCGCAGTAAAAAGTTCTTGCGTTGAATTTGTTCGTTCGTATAATCAGACAGTTAAATAAAACAAGGGGTATTTATTATGGCATCTTATATTGCAAATGATATGCGTGTTGGTTGGGTGATTTCGCATAATGGTAAACGTTATTCTGTTACATCTATTACCAAGGTTAAACCGGGCAAGGGCGGTGCGTTTGTTCAAGCGGACTTGCGTGATATTGATTCTGGTAACAAGGGTGGTGATCGTTGGCGTGCCGAAGACAAGGTTGAAAAACTGATGGTCGAAGATTTTGATTGCCAATATCTGTATGCAGATGGCACAGATGCAT
>JAFOXU010000156.1 GCA_017425725.1 Alphaproteobacteria bacterium
CGCATCATATCTGCGTTACGTGCCATTATTTCTGTGGCTGTCATTTCTTTTTCACTTAACAAGCCCAATCTGTCTGCCAGCAACGTATGGCGAATACGTTCACGCAGATCCTTTAATATAATTTGCGACACATCAAAGTTTGCCGCACTGGTCAACGGGGTCAGACCTGATGAACCCACAGCCTTTGGAATAATTGCCCCTGGGGTCAGGTTGATATTATTCAGGTTTATAACACCATCATCATCTGCCTGCCAAATTCCAGATACAGCAATTGTTGCATTCTTTAACACCAGTTCAACAACCTTGTTGGCTGTTTTTATATCAGGCAAAGCACGCATAATTGGACTGCGACCGTACAGTTCACCACTGACCACAGACCAACGAAAGATAATATATGGATTTGTTTCAAATGTGCCTGTTGACACAATGTTGTTTTCTATATCACCATCAACATCCAACCAGGCGGTAAATTCAGTACCAACCAGACTTTGCACCAGTTTTAATTGCATTTCCGGGTCGTTCTTTATCGAATCACGCAGGTTTGCAGGTGGTGTCCATGTTGGATATTTTTCCATAACATCACGTGCGCTCATTGATGTGGTATGAAATACTGCGTTCGGCAGGATTGCAATATCAGACATTGGTATCGCTGTAAAATTAAATGCAGATGATGCACCAATTGGATTTTGTGCCATAAACAGACACGCTGTTCCCAATGTAACCAAATCCATATAACACTGATGTATTGTTGTGTAAAAATTTGAATCATTTAAATTTGCACGTAATACCTGTGTTGCATATTCTGCATCTGGTGACAAATCACTTTCTGGAACCAATTGCAACCACATTGATTCTGGTGGTGTCAGTAATGTATATATAGATGCCGCCAAATTATCTGCGGCATCAGATGCAGTTGCATCAAACAATGTTGCCAAATCTGTATCAGACGTTGGCACCGTATATCTGCGGGCATCATCCCAACGTGAAATCCATGGTTCACGCAATCTGATGGCACGTTTATAAAGTTGCAACAAGTTATTTTGCATATTTTATCCTTTTGTTGTTTGTTGTGATTTTTAAATCTTGAAATCTGTATTTGCTGTAAAAGTATGAATTGTATGTCCCAATGGCCGAACAGGTGTTGGTGTGTGCGCAATTGCACCTGCGACTGCATCCAGACCGTCATCGTGACCGATATATCCAATTGGCGTCCAACCAATCATTTCTGAAATTAATGGCGTTTTTTGAATACGCATGTGCGCATACAGACGCCCTGTACTTAATAATGGTTCAATTGCCCCCAGTATTCTGTCTGATTTCGTTTTAGTGTGAGAGATACGATTTACATATATGTTATATCCACAGCGCAGTGCGCAATCATGCATTATTTCTGGTATTCCAATTCCAATACCATTTGTTTCAACCGTGATTCGATTTAAATTACGCAGACGCATAAAGTTAATCACCATGTCACATTGACGTGACAATGGAAACTGTTCCGAATCTGATACAGACAGATATAAAATATCATGTATAAACACACGCTTGTTTTTATCGTCACGATATATCAGTACGCATGCGCTGCCATCACGTTTGGTGCGACCTGTTGACGGATCCCAATATAAAACACAGCCAGTAATGACATGTTCGCCAATTTTTGCAAGACGTGGTTCAAATTCATCGTCATAAAAATGCAGCGCCCCGGGGTCTAGTCTGGCACGTTCGGGCGAGATAAATTCCAACATCATCTGGGCAGAAAAATGTCTGGGACCAACTGTTTCTTGCATTTGCTGTATTTTTTCCACAGGAAAAAGTTCTGGCCACGCTGGATTTCCGCAAGTATCTATTATCGGAATTTTTAATATTTTATATCCTGATAAAAAAGGCGTTGAAAAAGCATTTTTTTCATATAACATTGAACCAAAGAAGGAATTTGACATGGACTTTACCCCTAAGACTTTACCAACTAATTTAGAAGCCGAACAGGCTGTATTGGCGGCTGTTTTAATGAACAATCGTGCATTGGAACGTGTGTCTGAATTCCTGCGGGCGGAACATTTTTCACATCCTGCCCACCAAGAAATTTTTAAACTGGCGGAACGTCAATTTGCTGCTGGTATTCCATTTGATATTATCACTGCTAAAAATTATCTGGACCAGCAAGGCACACTGGAATCTGTTGGTGGCATCGATTATTTAACCCAATTGTCTGGCGCAGGCGCAACGGTTGTAAATGTTGAACAGTATGCAAAAATCGTACACGAAAACGCACTGCGTCGTGATTTGATTGCACTGGGCCAAGACATTACAGACAAGGCATTTATCGAAGATTTAGACACGCCTGTTATTCGCCAAATCGAAATGGCAGAACAAAAACTGTTCGACATGGCAACCACCGGTTCATCTGAACGTGAAGTTTCTTCGATTGAAACAGCACTGCAGGCCGCATTAAAAGAAGCAGAAATCGCATACAAGGCAGATGGCCAATTATCTGGTCTGACCACAGGATTGGATGCGTTGGACAAATCAATCAGTGGCCTGCATCATTCTGACTTGATTATTATTGCTGGTCGTCCTGCAATGGGTAAAACCACATTGGCAATGAATATGGCGTTTAATGCGGCAAATGCGATTGCATATGGTCGTGCAAATCCTAATTACAAGGGTGCAGTTGTATTTTTCAGTCTGGAAATGTCTGCATCACAGTTGGCCGCACGTGTATTGTCATCACAATCAAAGATACCTGCATCTGCAATGCGTGAAGGAAATCTGACAGATGAAGACTTTTTAAAAATGTCACAATATTCATCCGCAATCAGCAAAATTCCATTGTTTATCGATGACACACCTGGGATGTCTGTACCAATGATTCGAACACGTGCCCGCAGACTGGCACGTCAACATGGCGGCATTGCATTGATTGTTATTGACTATCTGCAGTTGATGACATCACCTGGTGGCAAAAAAAGCGATAACCGTGTCCAAGAAATTTCTGAAATCACACGTGGCTTAAAAATGCTGGCCAAGGATTTAGATGTGCCTGTTATCGCACTGTCACAGTTATCACGTAGTGTTGAACAACGTGATGATAAACGCCCACAGTTGGCTGACTTGCGTGAATCTGGATCTATTGAACAGGATGCTGACCTTGTTATGTTTACGTATCGTGAAGAATACTATCTGCAAAATCGTGATCCATCAGAAAGATTGTCAAACACAACCAACAATGCAATGGTAGAAAGTTGGCAAAAACGTCTGGAACGTGCACGTGGCAAGGCAGACATTATCATCGGCAAAAACCGCCATGGTCGTCCAGAAACAGTCAGAACTGCATTCTATGGCGATTACAGTTTGTTTGATAATTTAGATGAATTCCAGGCACGTGGTGAAAACGAATTTGCCCAGCCTGCACAAACAGTTACCGCATCTACATTTGGTCCGGATCCTGATTCAATGCCGACGGCAATTGACCCAGATGCATTCCCAGATGATATTCCATTATAATTTTTTGTATGATTTTACTTGCACATTTTCTAAAAATTGACTAATATTTTGTCAAGAAATACATTTTTAGGAGTTTTGCCATGGCACAAGAAGAAATCATTTTTCCAAATAACATACGCAATATTCGTTTATCTACTGGTATGAAAATGACAGAATTGGCACGTCGTACAGGCTTGTCTTTGTCTGCGGTTTCGAAAATCGAAAAGGGTGTGCGTCGCCTGAACCAAAAACAGTTGTTGAATATTTGCAATATATTGGGATGCAAGTTGTCTGACATTTTCATCAAAGAATCTGATGACGTTGCTGACCAATGGCAAAATGAAATTAAACGTCGTATGACAGATAACGAAGACAGTGGCTTAAAAGTATTCGGCAGCGGTCTGCGTAAAATCCGCCAACAAAAAGGCAAAACCATTGCACAGGCTGCAAAAGATGCGGGTATGACACTGTCTGTATATCATAAAATAGAAGTTGGCCAACGTGAAATCTATAAAAATGAAATCGAACCATTGGCAAAGTCATTTGCACTTGGTGTAGAAGATATGTTCAAACAAATCGCAGATCTATACAAATCTGGTGAATTAAACAAACATATCAACAAGGTCAAAGAACGTGTAAAATCTGTTTTGGTACCTGGCAATCCAATGTCTGGCATTGATATGCACGGTGGTGTTTATGGTGCAAAATTATATGACAGCGCACGTAAAAAATTAGTGCCTGTATTTGGTACACCATCTGGCAAATCAATATCGTTTAAAAAATCTGATGAAACAATGATTGTCGCCCCAATGACACTGGAAGGTCGCAAAGGTATTTATGCAATTATTCCAAATACAAAAAGACTGGGCGGTTTCATCCCTGAAAAATCCTATCTATTTGTTGATGCATTAACACCTGCACAGCCTGGCGATTTGGCTGTGTGTCTTGACACAGACTTTAACGCATTGGATAACGAAACAAAAACAACAGCACATGTTGTCAGTGTTCGCCAAGATGCAAAGGGTAAAGTATATGGTCATATCGCATCACCAGAAGAAAAAATCACAGGCCAAACAATGCATAAAGTTATTATGATTGTTATGGAGTAACACCATATTCACCGGAGAGAGATACACATGAAAGCAAAAGTTCGTGCAACTGCACAAAAATTGGTAAATCTGTATCGTCAAGCACATGTTATTATTGGCGAATGGGCAACTGTGAATCCAATATTCATTAACGAGGCAGATGACAGTGTTATCCAAGAAATTGCCGAATTGCCAACTGGTAAAATGCTGATTAAGCATATTGAAAACCTGCGCAGTGGTAAAACACCAATGAATTCAATTGAACGTGAATTGTTGCCATATGGTGGGATGATGGTTGGCGAAACAGTCGCATCTATTAATCTAACAGATGAACAGTGGGCAGAATTAGAACATGGAATTGTAAATTTTGTTCCAACCCAAGAAGGTCTGGATGCCTTCACTGCGTTAAATGTCGTTAATAGATTCGGTGAAGAATGGCAAAATGCTATTTCTGTGCTGGTACAAACGAAGCCATATTTACATGAAAAATGGGTAACTGTTAGTCATACGTTTAATGCCTACAGGTTATGGAACACTGCGAACGAGATTATTTCTGCCCCGTTAACAGACCGTGTTCGTGCCCAGGTTCAGGCAGAAATGCCAGATTACGAAACATATCTGCCAATGTTTGGCGATGCTGGCAACGAACTGTTGAATAAATTACGCACATTTATTGCTGTATAATATGTCCATGCTATGACGTTCGATATATTGTGTCATATGTATGTGGTGTACCAATATAAATCATTGTCCCTGTTGGCGACAGAATAAAATCAAGTTCACGTAACCTTTCACGCAGATTTTCACGTTTTTGCGCTGTGTTTGATGTATTTGGCACTTCGACGTCGTCACAAATTATTAAATCTGCACGCATACCTGTGATATTGCCGTACACACCTTGGCAAATTACAGACGGTTCACGAATACCAATTGGTCGATTGATTGTAATACGCCCTGTGGCCCATTCTTTTTTATTCGCAGGTATCATATCTGTGCAAAAAGTATGATTTTCCAATATGTGACGAATGTGCGACACCATACGGGTTGCCAATGTATTTTCTGCTGACAATATTAATATTCGTGTTTCTGGGAACAAGTATAATATACATGCAGCAAACACACCAACAACTGTCGATTTACCAGAATGCCTAAATGCCATTAACAACCCACGATGTGGGTCAGATTCCCAAACATCGACCAAAAAACGCATAATTTTACGGTGATGTTCTGGCGTACCATATCCCAACACACGGTTCCATTCGTCTAAAAATTTATAGAATTCCGTAATCATCGTTGTTTTCATTTGGCGCCACATCTGTAACATAACCGTAATCATTTATTAATAACGGCAATGCATTTTGCAGAACACTTAATAAATTACGATACAAACCCAACACAGGCGCCCCTGACAGTTTATCTTCGATAACACGATGTGTATATTCCATCAAATTTTTGATATCATCGTGCTTGTTCTGCCATTCGGTAACATCTATGTCAATTTGACGTAAATCTTGAAATGCAGATAACAGAAAATTAAAGTCAGAATTTAAATCTTCTGGATCTATTTTTTTTGTGGGCTGATAATCAATCGTTCGTAACAACGATATTTGTCGAAAGATATCTATTTTTGTATCCACTGTGGGCGCAATATCAAACACGATATTTCCACCAGTAAAGTCTTCGTTTGGCATAATTGCAAAATTATGTTCTGGTGCATACAATATATCATTTATCGCAACACGAATATCTGCGGTTTGAAAGAAAGGAAAC
>JAFOXU010000116.1 GCA_017425725.1 Alphaproteobacteria bacterium
GTTGGGATATCCAGGTTTTTCGCTTCACGAACAGCGTTCATTTCACGTGGCACGTCAATAACAACCATCGCCTGTGGTGTACCATGCATTTCCATGATACCGCCGAAAATTCCGCGCAGTTTTTCAACTTCTTTGGTCATAACACCGACTTCTTTCTTTGTCAGACCTAATTTTTCTGCGTTTTCAATATCGGCTTCCATTTTCTTCAAGCGACGGATAGACTGAGAAACTGTTGTCCAGTTAGTCAACATACCACCCAACCAGCGGTTATTAACATAGAATTGACCACAACGTTCCGCAGCATCTTTTACGATATCTTTCGCCTGATGTTTTGTAGCAACGAACAGAACCTTGCCACCTGCGGCTGCGATTGCTTCCAATGCGACCAAAGAACGGTGCAACAGTGGTGCAGTTTTGTTCAAATTGATAATATGAATTTTATCTTTAACGCCATAAACATATGGTGTCATCAATGGATTCCAGCGACGTGTGTGGTGACCAAAGTGAACACCTGCTTCCATCAACTGTTTCATTGTAAAAGTTGGCAATGCCATGATTTTATCCTTTTTTGTGTTGTTATCCTCGCCACCTGCGGTCAGACCAGAATGTTATCTGGACACAAATTTTGCAGTGTGGTTGTGTTCTTCGCACGATGTGCGTGCCAGTATAATACCCCACCCCACCCAAAAAATCAAGTAAAAATAAATATTATTTCGCAATAAAAATCCCCCAAGATGGGGGATTGTATTTTTAGAACTGAGTTGTTTTACAATAATTTGTTTCTTCTCCCCATGTTTTACAATACTTGTCACCAAACAGTGGATTTTTAGTTTTTGCACACTTTCTGGCACGAACACATGTTTCACACTGCATTGTTTCCCAATTATATGTTGATGTCAATGTTTCTTGATAGTTAAATGTATCTGTTGACTTTGAACCAGTTAACTTGGTTTCAATATTGTGCTCTTTCGATTCTGACTTTTTGCCGATATTACCCAGCGTCATAGCACCACCCAAGACAGCGGCACCACCAGCTACTGAAGTTGCAACCATACCAGTAGTAATCACTGAACCTGCTGCAACAGCACTTGTACCACCTGTGAAAGGTATTGCAGCTATCGCACCTGCGATAAGAATACCGCTAATTATCTTACTCATTGCATTTTTCGGTGGTTTTGGCGCCTTTGGCAGTGCTGAAGATTCTGCGAAATCAACGCATGCGGCGCGACCAATCTCACGACGTGCATCCTTAACATTTTCGCCTTGAATTTCAGCAACCCGTTCTCCAATTGTCACATAGTCTTGCTTCATCTTGGTATCCAATTCATCATACTTTTTATAGTAATTATCCTTGGCAATTTTTAATGCTTGGTTTCCAATAATCATACGCATCTGTTTGGTCAATCCTGGGAATCTTGCACCACTGGCACCACGACCAATTTTTTGCATATTATCCCCTTGTGCCATACCTTGAACTTCACGACCGGTCAGACAGAATTGCACTTTTGGATCAGCTTCGATCGACTGTATTGCCATATCTATGTTACGTTGCAAAACAGCCAATTCAGAAGCAATACGTTCTTTTTGTTTCGCCGACAAATCCTGATATTCAGCTCTATTCATATACTCATCAATCGTCATCAACTTTCCAGTATCAGGATCAAAATTAACGCTGTCCCAATATATAGTACCATCAATAACACCAGCAAACGCTTTCATTGAACCGCTTGCACCATCACCAAGTTCTTCACCGACTACACCAGCAACTTTACGTCCCAGTTCAGTATCCTGAATCATATTTATATCGTTACGACAAGCATTATAATTCACTTCAAACTGATTAGTCTGAGCATTAAATGTATATTCACAGATTTTATACTCCAACGATCTGGCACCAGAATTCTCATCAATTGTCAGGTTAGAGCAATCTTCTGTACTGCCACAAACTTTTATCATTGCAGCATCCGCAGCCTTTTGGCATTGTGTCATCATTTCGTTATCGATATTCAGCATAATACCCTGGGCAATTCTGGCTACTTCGTCATATACTGCGTCATCACGAATATTTGATTCACCATAAACCTTTTGACAGCCAACCAATTTATCGTACGGACACATTCTGACAATAGAATCTGTATCCAAACCTAAACAGTTTGAATAATCTTCGCCACAACGATCATCACTTTGCAAACATTCTTTTACTTCCGTTGTACATGAATCAACACGCATCGCAGCAAGTCTTGCGACAACAAAATCCCAAACGATTGATTTTTGTGCTTCTTCTGCAGACACAGCACTGATACCACAATTATTCAGTGGAATCTTACAAATATTCAACATTGCTTCTGGTCTGGACAGACACATATCATATGAACCATCTGGATCTTTTGGATCAATTGAATCCTTACATCCCTTTTGGAAACAGGCTGAAATATTACCGATACAGTCTTGTCTTGCATTATCTTCTGCGATGATTTCTGCAGTTTTCAACTGTGGTGCAACTTCTTTTAAGAAAGTATCCCAAACCTGACCTGCCACCTTGGTACACTGTTTTGTAACCGATTCGCACAATGGTTTCTTGGCCATCAATGCATCATATGTAGAAGCAGAGACCTCAATAGTAGACGTCGCCCCTTTGATAAAATAATTCTTTGTTTTCTTAGACGTAGATTTCTTGGTATTGGTTGCATCCATTGCAGATGTTGTCGCACATTTTGAAAAATCATCACCACAACCTGCTGTTGTCTGCATACATTCTTTAAATTTTATTGTACACTGACCCAAATCATATTTGTTTGCGTTTTGATACTGTTCCAATGCCGTTTCACGCAACGCACGTTCTGCGGCCTGTAATTTTTGGGAACTTTGTGTTTTCTTTTGTTTCAGAACGTTTTCATACGCTGTACAGTCCGATTTAATCTTTTGACCATACATCATTTGCAACATATTAATATCTTTGGCACATTCTGGGATTTGCGCTTTACACAAAGCCGCTGCAGCCTTGTGCAACGCATCACCTTCTTTATTATCCAACGAATCAGCATCTACAGCAGATGCAGCAAATACATCTTCTTCCTCTTCAAATTCTGCGGCTGCATCCCACATACTTAAATCAAGCGCTTTTCTTGCTTTCTTTTTCTGTTCCGCTGCCTCCTCTTTTTTTACAGAATTTGCAGCAGCGTTCGCAGCAGCATTTGCAGCAGCAATCACTTCATCTGCGCTATCACCCATTTCCAATTTTTCAACACCAAATGTTGCCATTTGATATGACTGTTCATCTAACTTTTCAATTTCTGCAAAAATTGCATCCAATTCTGCATTTTTATCACTGCAAACACATCTGCCACCACTGTCATTATCAATCATGCAGAACGAGTCCATACACCCTTCGTACTTTGCCTGACATTCTTCACTGACCACAATATTCTTGGCCGCCCCTGCAACCTTGGTTCCTGTACCAACAACCTTTTGCGTTGTTGCTGCACGTGCAGAAACAGTTGGCCCCTTTGGCGCAGCCGCCCCTGTTGATGCAGATGTACCACCACGAGCCGCCATTGTACGTCCACCTGTTTTACCAGTCGTTGCCGCCGTCCCACCAGTATTTGGCGCAGTTTTTGCCCCAGTCGCCGCACGTGCAGACATTGTTTTTGGCGCACTTGTTGTCGCCGCAGTACCACCAATTGAACGCCCAGCAGTCGCACGACCACCACGTGCCGCAGGCGCCGCAAACGCAGTCCCATCAAGCATTACAGACAACAAAGTTAATGATAAAAATAGTACTTTTTTCATAAAATATCCCTTCCATTTTGTTCAATTTTATCATATTACAGAAAATTTTGAAAGCAATTTTTATAATTTTCACAAAAAAATCCCCCGAACGGGGGGACTTTTTTTTAAATCATTCAGAAATTATTCTGCTGATTCTTCTTTGGCTTTTTTTGCAGATGTTTTTTTTGCAGGTTTTTCTGCAACTTCTTCTGCAACAGGTTCTGCAACTTCTGCAACTGGTGCAGATGCTTTTTTTGCATTTACATCACGATCGACCAATTCGATGATAGCCATTGGTGCAGCGTCACCATAACGGAAACCAGCCTTTAAAACACGTGTATAACCACCTGGGCGGTTTGCATAACGTTTACCCAAAACATCGAACAACTTTTTAACAGTTGCAGCAGAAGAATTACCCAATTCAGATGCTGTCAAACGACGATTTGCAACAGTATCAACCTTGGCACGAGTAATCAGTTTTTCAACGACACTGCGTAAATCTTTTGCCTTTGGCAAAGTAGTTTTAATCTGTTCTTTTTCAATCAAGTTTTTTGCCAGACCAATAAACAAGGCCTTGCGTGCATTTGTGTCGCGATTGAATGTACGACCTGCTTTCATATGTCTCATCGATTACTCCTTTTGTGTTTCTGCCCTGCTCTGCCGAGTGGGATTTTTTGAGACACCACAACCCGAAAAATCAGTATTGTGGGATTAAAATTCTGTTTTATTCTATATAAATCCCCAGCAAATGCAAGAAATTTATAAATTACCCCTTGCAGGGAAAGAAATTAAATTATGCGAGACGAATGTTGGTGTCACACAGTTCCGAAGTGTATTGGACATACACGAGGAATCTGTGAACGCCAACAGGCGTCCACAGAATTTAATTTATTTGTATGGGTCTTCGTACTTTTTGGACAATTCCGCAATATTTTCTGGTGGCCAACCTGGTACTTCCATACCCAAGCCCAATCCCATTGCTTCCAATTGTACTTTGATTTCGTTCAAAGATTTGCGGCCAAAGTTTGGTGTTTTCAACATATCCGCTTCTGTCTTTTGAACCAATTCGCCCAACCAATTGATTCTGTCGTTCTTCAAGCAGTTATTTGCACGAACAGACAATTCCAATTCGTCAACATGTTTTAACATTTTTGGATCGAATGGCAATGCATCTTTTGCAGCTTCTTCGTCATTTGAAGAACCGATTTGTGCAGGATCTTCAAAGTTGATAAATACAACCAATTGATCTGTCAAGATACGTGCAGCATATGCGATTGCATCTTCTGGAGATACAGAACCGTTTGTTTTAACCGTCAATTCCAATTTATCAAAGTCTGTTGATTGACCAACACGTGTTTCAGAAACGCTGCTGGCAACATTCAAAATTGGCGAGAAGATAGAATCAACCGGCATTACCCCCAGTGGCAAACCATCTGCATGTTGTGATGCAGGAACATAGCCACGGCCTGTTGCCAATGTGATTTCCATATCCAAAGATGCACCTTTGTCCAATGTGCAAATTTCTGCATCTTTGTTCATAACTTCGACACCACCAGATGTTTCAATCATACCTGCTGTAACAACTGCTGGGCCTTTAACTTTCAAATATGCTTTGTGTTGACCTTCGGTCAAGGCTTTAAAGTAAACACCTTTCAAATTCAAGATAATATCTGTAACATCTTCACGAACGCCAGAAATACTGGAAAATTCGTGTTGAACGCCATCGATTTTGATATAGATAGGTGCACAACCCTGCAAAGAAGACAACAATACACGACGCAATGCGGTACCCAATGTCAAACCGAACCCTTTTTCCAATGGTTCTGCGATTAAAGTTGCGATATTAGGATTATGTTCATCAACTTTGACTGTCAATTTTTTTGGCTTAATCAAAGTCATCCAGTTTTTTTCAATCATATTTTTCCCTTTTAGCTTAGTTTATTATTTTCGCCAATGGTGCGCATACGAACGTGTACGCAGGTGCAATTTTATATTACCCCCACAAAAAAGTCAACAAAAAACCGCGTTATATTCATTGCACCCACGCATTATATTTCTTTCTACATTCATCCTCACAAGCTTCGTCACAGTTTTTGTCAATTATTTTACATTCCCAATATTCATCAATATCGAATTTTTCATCAACACAGCCTGACGCACTATTGTTGATACATGTTCCTACAGCGACCCCACACCAACAATACGACCGAAATGCCGGCACCCATGTATTGGTTGTTTTATCCAAATAAACATATTCTGAATTTCCGCTCTTATCTGCACAAGTATGCTTAAAATTAACTTTTCGCCTTAAATCATTAAAACTATCACCTTCTTTCAGATTAGATGTCGGCATATCAGCAGGACCAAGTTCCTGACTCTTGCATGCAGAATCATTTATATGTAATTTATGCACAGGTTCTCTTTGTTTTGGTTTTTGTTTTGCCGTATCACATGCCAAACCACCCAAATCCCATTCAACGATTTGATAATCTTTACAACTATCAATACACGTCCCCTGCGAGGCGCCATTTTTTACCGACAAATAATATCCTGACATACACGTACGTGCCACACATCTGCGAGGCGAAACCACAATCGACCACCAAGAAGTTTCTGCACCTGTGATTCTGCTGGTTTCAACATCCGAACACAGTTCATGATGTTTCCTTACCCTAGAATCCTCTTCTGCGCCACCATCCGA
>JAFOXU010000067.1 GCA_017425725.1 Alphaproteobacteria bacterium
ACATCTTCATCGCCATTTCACGATTTTGGATTTGGCTGCGTTCATTCTGACATGTAACAACAGTGTTTGTTGGGATGTGTGTAATGCGAACTGCGCTGTCAGTTTTATTAACGTGCTGACCACCTGCGCCAGATGCACGATATGTGTCAATGCGCAAGTCTTTTTCATTTATTTCGATTTCGATTGTGTCGTCAATATCTGGCCATACATCAACAGAAGCAAAACTGGTTTGACGTTTTCCGTTTGCGTTAAAAGGCGATATGCGAACCAATCTGTGTACACCAATTTCGTTTTTTAACCAACCATATGCCCGTTCGCCAGATATGCGATATGTTATATTTTTGATACCTGCGGTATCGCCTTCGTGCTCTTCAATAACTTCTACGGTAAATCCGTGACGTTCTGCCCAACGTGCATACATACGAGACATCATTTGCGCCCAGTCTTGTGCCTCGGTACCGCCTGCGCCGGCCTGAATAAACAAAAACGCACCATCTTTATCAGCTGGTTCACGGAACAAGGTAATAAATTTTGCACGATGTGCATTTTCGGCCAACTTTTCAATGGCGTCTGTTATTTCAGAATCTTCTGGGGCGATTTCATACAATTCAGACAGGTTTTTATATTCGTTTTCTAATGTTAATAATTCGTTTAATGTTTTTTCCAGTGCAGATTTTTTTTGCAAAATCCCACGTGCAACATCAGGGTTATCCCATAAATCAGGTGCGTTTACTTGACTGTCCAGTTCTGAAATTTGTTTCTGTATTTTTTCAGGGTCAAAGAAACCCCCTGACGGCAGAAATGTCGTCAAAGATTGTCTGTAAAAATTCGTTTGTTATAACCATGCCAATTATCATACCATTTAATTTTATTAAATCAAATGAATGTTTGCCTTTTGTTTGTTAATGTGATAAAATCATATTAATGAGAGGGATTTAATATGAATAAAATTCTGTGTCTTTTTGGGATAGTTGGCGCCTGTTTCGTTGGAAATGCGGCGAATGCGTTAAGTGCTGGAACCGTTGGTGCAGACGATGCATCACGTGGTATTATTATTCAAACCCCAACAACCAGTAATGGATTGCGTGGTAATGCAGGGTTGGCAAATGCGTACAAAACAAATCAGCGTAATACATACTATATGGTGACTCAGCCGGATGTTGATACTGCGTGCCGTGAAAAGATTTTCGCATGTCTGTCTGAATATTGTGGTGACGTAACTGTTGTTCCTGGTCAAACATCATCCAAGTGCAGATATGCAACCGAAACAGAATTGTATAATTATGCAATGTTATGTTTGCAAAAGGATACAGAAATCTTATTGCCACAGTATGGTGCGAATACACGTAACGGAATGGCTGGGATGAATACGGCTGCACGTTTATGTCCATCATATGTTCAACAGGAATTAATGGCATATTTATCGATGGCAAATATGGCAGAACAATTATCGAAATCTCACTCAGATTTATGTTTGTTGCGTCGTAAAGAGTTAGAAGCCGCAATGGCATGTCATTCTGTTGCATTGGCGTATGGTAATGAAACAAACAGCATGTTAACGTCTCAATTAACAGATTATTGTGGTGCTGGTGTCCCTGGGGGCGGTGCAGAAATGGTAACTCGTTTTGCAAACGCTGGTAACGTTGGTGCGAACATCTGGGGTTGGGCAGAAAAAATTGTTAATTTGGAAATGAATAACAAGGGTGCTGATTGGCAGGCTGCAATTGATGCTGTTTTGGCAGGGTACACAAATCGCATGAATTTGGCATGTGGTGATAATATGCAATTAAATACAGTGCCACACGTCAGTTCTAATGAACCGTCATCATTACAGGCGGTGGCTGCGTTGGCGATTGGTGCTGCGTTTCCAACAACAAACCAACAGGTGCCAAATCCATATGAAAATCAATCTATTTGGATGGAATTGACATCCAGATCTGATGTCTATAATGCAAATGATGCGTATCAGGTTGTTATGGCAGGTTTAAGTAATGCACCAACAACACAAAATGCATTTTTAACCAGTGCGCAAATGGATGATATGCAACGTGCGTATACCCGTGGAACCAAGGTGTTTGTCTTGCGTGACAGTGCCAGATGTTATATTGTGCCGGCGGCACAGATGACCCAACAAGAACAGTCGTTGGTTGCCCAGGTGTTTGCAAATTGTACAAGCAAATAAAACAAACCGCCGATTGGCGGTTTTCTTTCCTGAAATACACTTGAACGTGGTCGTGTTTTTTGATATAATAACCCGTATGAAATTTAGCAGGCGTGACGCATTAAAAGTTACTGGTTTTTCTGCCTTGGCAATATCATTATTGCCACGTGTCGCCTTTGCTGCACGCAATTCTTTGCAGTCTTTGCGTACAGGGGTTCAGCCAAACAATAAAACACGTCTTGTTATTGAAACTGCAAATCGCCCATCGTACAGTTTGGCGTATCCAACAAATCAGTTGGTGGTCAGTTTGTCTAATACATCTGTAAATAATTCTGTGTCACCAAATTTAGCATCTGGATCATTGGTGTCCGGCATTACACAGGCACAGGTTGGTGATACATTAAAGATAACTGTGAATTTGCGTAAACCAATATCAGAAATTCCAAAAAATAATATAATGGTATTGTCCCCAAATGGTGACAGCGATTACCGTTTGGTTCTTGATTTTTCTGCTGGAACGCCACCTGTTCAAAAGAAAGATGTTGCGTCTGAATATGGTACTGTGCCGGAATATACAACTGCATCGGCAACGCCAACGACTGCGATAACTGCGGCTCGTAAGTATGTTGTTGTTATTGATGCAGGCCACGGGGGCAAGGATCCAGGCTGTATTGGTCGTGGTGGAACACGTGAAAAAGATGTTGTTTTATCTGTCGCAAAAAAGTTAAAGAATAAACTGGATACAAATGGGTTTAAAACATACATGACACGCAGTGATGACAGGTATTTAAAACTGGCAGAACGTGCCGCAATCGCAGAAAAGAAAAAGGCAGATTTATTTATATCGTTGCACGCAAACGCAAATCCAAAGCGTGAGATGAAGGGGTTTTCAATCTACACATTGTCTGAGAAAGCATCAGACGAAGAAGCAAAAAAATTGGCGGATGCTGAAAATGCGGCCGATAAAATCGGTGTCGAAGGCTTTACAGAATTCGAAGAAAATATCCGTATCGCATTATCTTCATTACAGCAGCATGCAGTCGCAGAAATGAGCGAAGAATACGCCACTGGTTGCGCAAAAGCGTTTAAAAAGGCATCTATTACCCAGCAGCCAGGCCCAGATGTCCGACATGCACCGTTTGCAGTATTGCGTTCAACGGTACCGGGGGCGTTATTAGAAATAGGGCATCTGTCAAATTCATCCGAAGAAAAATTGTTAAAATCTGCATCTCACCAAGACAAGATTGTAAATGCAATCGTCCGATCTGTTAAAAACTATAATTTCGAAGTATAAAAAATCCCCAAATGGGGATTTTAAAATTTTAATTCTGGCGGAGACGAAGGGATTTGAACCCTTGATACGGGGTTGCCGTATACACGATTTCGAGTCGCGCGCATTCAACCGCTCTGCCACGTCTCCGTGTCGGTCATTATAAATATCATATGATTGTTTTGCAAGACCAAATGTTTGACTTTTTACTATAAAAATATACCATATAACGTATGGCAAAAACATTCAATGAACAGGTTTATGATATTGTTGCACGTATCCCGTCTGGGCGTGTGGCAACATTTGGTCAAATTGCACAAATGATTGGACAGCCACGTTGCGCTCGTTTTGTTGGATACGCATCAAATAATCGTGCATCATGGCATTTGCCGTGGCATCGTGTTGTGTTCAAGGATGGTTCGCTGTGTTGTGGGTTTGCTGCTGAACAATATCGACAATTAAAGGCCGAAGGTGTTAAATTTAATCCTGATAAAACAGTTATAATGGAATTGTTTCAGTGGAATCCTGAACGTGACGGTGTGCCACTGGACATAAGTGACTTTCCTTTGGTATTTTAAACCAGTAAAATATCGGATTGTCACTGCCGGGATTATTTTTTTGTTTCAGTTTTGTTTTGAATTTTAGCATGTATTTCTCGTTTTGATAATTTTTTATAAGTTAAAAACCATGGTGTTTTATTTTTTCGCATTTTTACTGCTGTATTTGGGGCAGGTGATAAAACATCATCGCCTGTTGTCCAGTTTGCAGGTATTGCAACACCAAACTTGTCTGCTGTTTGCAGTGCTGTTACCATACGTTTTATTTCTTCTATGTTACGCCCCAGTATGGCTGGGTAAATTAATATGGCACGAATAACAGATTTTGAATCTATGATAAATACAGAACGCACAGCATGCGTATCGGATACGTGTGGATGTATCATGCCATATAATTTTGCGACGTGCATATTTAAGTCATCAATTAACGGAAATGTTATTTTTGCTCCATTTGGCATTTTTTCAATTGCATCAAGCCACCCCAAATGTGATGACAGTGCACCCACAGACATACCAACCAGTTGGGTGTTAATTTTCTTAAATTCATTTATATCATGTTGGAACTGTATAAATTCTGTTGTGCATACAGGGGTAAAGTCTGATGGGTGTGAGAAAAATACAACCCATTTGCCCATGAAATCATGTGGGAAATGTATTGTGCCGTTGGTTGAACTGGCATAAAATTCTGGCGCTGTATCACCAATTTGCGGCATTGTTTGTGGTGTGTCTGGCATGAAAAATCCTTGATTTATACAATATAAAAATATCAAAAATATACATATTTGGTTACAGGAAGGATTTCATATCAAATAAAAAACTTTGTTCTTGATAAAATGTAATAAGAAATCAATAATATACTGGTAAGATAAAGGAATAAAAAATGAAACGTTCAGACATAGTTAGATCAATACAAGTTCGTTTTAAGAATATGCGTTCAACAGACGCAGCGGCAATTTTGGATACTATTTCAGATCATATGATTGAATCTGTTGCAAATGGCGACAGAATAGAAGTTCGTGGTTTCGGCACTTTTCAGCCACGTGCACGTGCAACCAAGATTGGTTATAATCCATGCACAGGTAAACCAATGCCATTACCTGCCAGCACGACAATATTGTTCAAACCAAGTCGTGAATTAACCAAAAAAATGAATGGATAATAATTATGCTGTTTGGTAAAAAGTCTGGTATTAAAAATCGTAATCGTGAACGTTACGAACGTGTTCGCAGATTGTTGTGGATAAAATGCGAATCTTGTGGTCAGTTGGTGTATTACAAAGATTACAAAGAAAATAAGTATATTTGCCCACGTTGTGGCCGTGCGTTTATTATGAGTCCGAAACAACGTTTTGATTTATTGTTTGATGATAATTCATGGGAACGCTTGACACCACCTAATGTCTCTGATGATCCGTTACAGTTTGAAGACAGGGTTACGTATAAATCAAGATTGGCGGATGCTCGTTCTGAAACGGGGTGTTATGATGCTGTGACAACTGCAGATGGTATGATTGGCGGTGTGCCATCGACGGTATGTGTGTTGAATGGATATTTTATGATGGGGTCTATGGGGCGTGCTGCCGGTGATGCAATCGTCGCCGCAGTAGAGCATGCAATTGCAGAACACAGGCCTTTTATAATGGTTACATCCAGTGGCGGTGCCAGAATGCAAGAAAATATCTTGTCTTTGATGCAAATGGCACGCACAACTGTTGCTGTGAATAAATTGCACGCAAATGGCATTCCATACATTGTTTTATTAACAGACCCAACATTTGGTGGGGTCAGTGCATCATTTGCAATGCTGGGCGATATTCATATTGCAGAAAAAGGGGCCCGTGTTGGATTTGCAGGCCGTCGTGTGATTGAGCAGAATATCCGTGAAAAATTGCCAAGCAATTTCCAAACAGCAGATTATTTGTATGAACATGGTATGGTTGATATGGTTGTTGCACGTGGTGATTTGCACGACAAAATCGCCAATATTTTACAGGTGTTAACAAAACAACCATGCGAACCAAAACAGATTAGTGTAAATACCCCAGAACACGATATTTCAAAGAAAATTCGTGGTATGGGCGAGAATGAGGCATACGATAAAGTCTTGTTGGCGCGTCATGAAAACAGACCGCATTTCTTGGACTATATTGATGGCATTGTTGATTGTTGGACATATCTGGCCGGTGACAGATTATATGCCGAAGATGCTGCGATGGGTTCTGGTATTGGTTTTTGGCGTGGGATACCTGCGGTAATTATCGGACAAGAGCAGGGGCGTACAATCGAAACCAGACAAAAACATCGCTTTGGCATGCCGAATCCAGACGGCTATCGCAAGGCGCAACGCATGATGAAATTGGCAGAAAAATTTAATTTGCCAATAATCTCACTGTTTGATACAGCCGGCGCATTCGCAGGACGTGAAGGCGAAGAACGTGGACAATCTCAGGCGGTGGCATCATCAATTGCCATGGGGTTATCTGTTGCAGCGCCGTATGTTGCGGTTAACGTTGGTCAGGGTGGGTCTGGTGGTGCGATTGCAATTGGTACAGGTGATCGTGTCTTGATGATGGAAAATGCAATATATTCTGTTATCGCCCCAGAATCATGCGCCAGCATTTTATGGCGTGATAATCAGTTCAAGGCGACTGCTGCGGCTGCGATGAAGTTGACAGCCAAAGATATGGCAAACTTGAACGTTATTGATGAAATTATTCCAGAACCTGCCGGTGGTGCACATACAGACTGGCAGACAACGATGGAATTGTTGGCAAACGCAGTTGCGAAACATATTTCAGAACTGCAAGAAATTCCAGTATCTGAATTACCATCACGTCGTGCGGATAAATTCTTGTCAATGACGCGTGATGTTGAAATATATCAGCCAGAACACATCGGCGAAGAACATTAAATAAAGCCCCGTACAACGGGGCTTTAAATATATAATTTATTGTACATTTATTAGTGTTTTTTATATGGTATTGGTATATGCTTAAACACTAAATGTATAAATAGTAGAATATATGATTTTATAGTATGTCTAGTTAAGTTGTTGTTATAAAAGTTGTACTTATGCAAC
>JAFOXU010000147.1 GCA_017425725.1 Alphaproteobacteria bacterium
ATTGTTTTGCCTGATTTTCCGATGGTGCGTGACTTGTTGAACTTGGTCAGATGGTGTCTGAATACTGCAGATGATTATAGTTTATGCTGTGTGTTAAAAAGTCCTATTTTTAGATTGAAAGAACAAGATATTTTTAATTTGTGCAAAATTAAAAATGATACAAATTTGGTTCGTATTCGTGACGATAAAAACGCAATTTTAATGACTGTTTTTGATGTGTTGGAAACATCGTTTCCTGATATATATGCATGCTTATCTGATATAAAAATGCGATCAGAATATATGGCGCCATATTCGTTCTTTTCGTATGTTTTGAACAATAACGATGTCAGATATAATTTTATTTCTGCATTAGGTAATCAGGTCATCGATCCAATGGAAGAATTTATGACAATATGTTTGTCGTATGAACGCACACAGCCTGGCACATTGTACCATTTTATTAAATGGTTTATTACCGGTGGCAGCGAAGTAACTCGTGATATGGATGCATCCAGTGGCGTGCGTATTGTAACTGTTCACGGCAGCAAAGGGTTGGAATCGCCTGTTGTGTTTTTGATTGATACAATACATATGCCAAAATCAGATAAAATGATTACGATTGCATCCGGTAATATGCCTGTGTGGCTGTGGGTTCCACGTGGTGAAGGCAGTCAGAATTATATTGATGCTATGCAGCAACAATCTGATATCCAAATGGCAGAATATTATCGTTTGTTATATGTTGCGATGACACGTGCCAAGGATGAATTGTATATTCATGGCTTTACGCCCGATAAAAATCCGCCTGCAAATGCATGGCATACGCAATTGTGGCGTGTTTTGTCAGGTGATACAAACGCAGAATACATCAGGATTACAAATGACGACATTAAATGAAATCTTAGATAGGCAAAGTCATGAAAAATATGCAACCGATGCAGGGGTGTTAATGCATAAAAAAATGCAACATGTTGTTATTGACAATGGTATAGAGCAGGGTGATTCTGCTTTAATATCACGAATAAAGAATAATCCAGAAATGTTGCGCTTCTTTAATCGTACTGCTAAAACAGAAGTTCCGCTGGCAGGTATGATATCTGGGAAATTTGTCAGTCGCAGAATTGACAGGTTGTGTGTTGATGATGAACGCAAACGTATTGATATTATTGATTATAAAACAGACGTGAATCATGATACGTTTTATACAATGTATGTGGCGCAGGTTCGTGAATATATGACGCTATTGGGGATGATATATCCAGAATATAAGATTGATGCATATATATTGTGGACGCATGATTTTTCACTGGAAAAGATATGTTCGAAACAGGTATAATTTACGCATGTTAATAAATTTAAGTATTTCAAATATTGTATTGATTGAAAAACTGAATCTTAAATTCGGTGGTGGACTTAATATTCTGACTGGTGAAACAGGCGCAGGTAAAAGTATTTTGTTAGATGCGTTATCGCTGGCGTTGGGGGCGCGTTCTGATACAGGTTTGATTCGACATGGTTGTGAAATGGCATCTGTGTCTGCCTCGTTTGATGTTGTGCCAGAATCTGTAAAATCAACATTGGATGAATTTGATATTGATTATAATGATGGTTTAATATTGCGCAGAACACTGTCAAATGATGGTAAAAGTCGTGCATGGATAAACGATGTTCCTGTGTCTGTTAAAATGTTAAAGCAGGTTGGCGATGCGTTGGTTGAAATTCATGGGCAATTTGCAAATCATGCATTGTTAAATCAGTCAACACACCGTGCGACGCTTGATTTGTTTGCGCAAAATAATATAAATAATTTCAATCAATTATCGTATAATGTTAAAGCACTGTATAAACAATATTCAGATGCAAAAAACGCTTATCAGAATTACAAGAAATGTTGGAACGCAGTGCATCAGAACGTGATTTTTTGGAACATAATGTTTCAGAATTACGTGGTTTAAATCCGCAAATTGGCGAAGAAGAAGATTTAAGTTCTAAACGTGCAATCGTCATGAATGCAGAAAAAAATACTGCGATATTAAATGATGCGTTGGGCGCATTAAATCCGCATGGCAATTCACTGGAATCGATGATTTTTTCTGTTGCGCATATTCTGGAAAGAATCAAGGGTGACGAAAATCCATATCAAGCACAAATTGACAGGTTGTATGAGTTGGCTGAATCTGTGGCACAAATCTCGCAATCTCTGGAACCGGAATCAACAGACGTTGACAGTATTGATGCAATCGAAGAACGTTTATTTGCAATTCGTGCTGCTGCACGCAAACATCGTGTGTCCGCAGATGAATTGCCGGCAAAACTGGAGCAAATGGCACATCAGTTGGAAACGATTGATAATTCTGATGCCGAATTGCATAAATTACAGTCACAGGTTTCGACATATTTATCTGAATTTAACAATGCGGCTAATTTGTTACGTAATGCACGGCACAGTGCTGCGAATATGTTACGAACACAACTGTTGGCAGAGTTGCCAGATTTAAAACTGGGGTCGGCTGATTTTGATGTTGAATTTTCAGATACGTCTGCATCATCACACGGTACAGATGATATAACATTTATGATTAAGACAAATCCAGGTTCGCCATTTGCACCATTACACCGTGCGGCATCTGGGGGCGAATTGGCACGTTTGATGTTGGCAATGCGTGTTGTGTTGGCTGGTGTAAACGATATGCATACATTTGTCTTTGATGAAGTTGACACTGGTATCAGTGGCGCAACAGCATCTGCGGTTGGCAGTCGTCTGAACCGTTTGGCAAATGCAAATCAGGCGTTGGTTATCACACACTCTGCCCAGGTTGCAGGATTTGCAGACAAACACTTTAAGATTTCAAAATCGGTTACAAATGATAAGACAATAACGTCTGTGCATGAAATGTCGGACGAAGACAGACTGAACGAGGTTGCACGTATAATCAGTGGCGATAAAATAACCCCAGAATCAATTACAATGGCCAAAACGTTGATAAAGAATTAAAAAAACGCCCAAACGGGCGTTTTTTTATTTTGTTCTAACTCTATTAAAAAAGTTCATCATTTGACACTTTATAGATTTGCTCGAATAATATCTTGTATATAAATCATG
>JAFOXU010000021.1 GCA_017425725.1 Alphaproteobacteria bacterium
CAATTCATTAAAAAATGGCATTTTTGCCGTAGTTACAGCATTGTTTTTTTTGTCTGTACTAATTCCAACGCCGTCCATGATGCATAACACAACAGGTCTTGTCATAAAAAATCCTTTTGTTTATCGCAGTACAGGGTATCACAACTGTTTTTTAATTGCAAAAACAAATGAAAATCTGTAATCTTAAAATCAAAGTAAAGGACGGATAGGTATGAGCAGAAAAGCAACCATGACCACTGCTACGGATGAACATATTGCCCAGCGTTTGCAACTTCGTCGCATAATGATGGGATTGTCTCAGAAAGATTTGGCGCAGTTATGCGGCATAACGTTCCAGCAAATACAAAAATATGAATCTGCTGGCAATCGTATTTCTGCATCACGCCTGTTTGATTTAAGTGTTGCATTACAAACGCCTGTTGAATTTTTCTTTCATGGTTTGCCGGGGCATATTGAGCGTGAGCAGCGTAATGGGAAATTGCCTAAAAATTATGTTAGTGATCAACCTGCAGATGATCCGTTAAGCAAGAACGAATCGTTAAAACTAATCAATTTGTATTGGAAACTGTCAACCGACAAGCAGCGCAGTATGATTATGGATTTGTTGAATACTTTAAACGGCCAAGAATAAAAAAAATCCCAGTAAAATGGGATTTTTAAATGGTGGTGGGGATAGTGGGACTCGAACCCACACGGTCGCAATGACCAAAGGATTTTAAGTCCTCAGCGTCTACCATTCCGCCATATCCCCGAAGACTTATTTTATTTGGTGGAGCTGATGGGACTCAAACCCACGACCTCTACGATGCGAACGTAGCGCTCTATCAGCTGAGCTACAACCCCATAAACTCTTGGTGGGCGTAAGAAGACTCGAACTTCCAAGGTATTGCTACCACTAGTACCTGAAACTAGCGCGTCTACCAATTCCGCCATACGCCCTAAAAGCGTCATTGATATTAATTCAATTTGGATGTAAATGCAACAAGAAAAATTTAATTTATTTATATAGTGTTTATTTGATTATTCACTTGCACTGATTTTTATAAATTTGCTAAGATTTCATCAGAGATGAAGAAAATTCTAATTTTTGCACTGAATTTATTGATTTGTGCCGGTATTGCCGACGCAGCTGTTCGTGATGGAACAAGTGTATCTCGTTCAAAATATGGCAAGGTGGTATCTCAATCACGTGTTGCAACAACACCGAAACGTAATACTTCAAAAACATCTGTGTTAACACCACGCAGTGCAACAAACACAACAAAACGTTCAAATGCCACCGCACAACAACCACGGTCAAACAATGCACGTTCTGTATCATCTCGTAATGCAACAAATGTTGTGCAAAAATCGGTTGTGTCACGTGCCACCACAGAAAACGCAAACAAAAAGACGATGTCTGACACACGTACAGGCGCAGAATACGAAAAATGTAAAACGACATACTTTTCATGCATGGATCAGTTTTGCACATTAAAAAATGATGATTACCGTCGTTGCTCATGCAGTGATCGTGTCTTTGATATGATAGATCAGCGAAAAACACTGGAAGGTGCAAATGAAAAACTGACCGCATTCACAGAGAGTTTAGAGGCCGTTGGCATGACTGCTGCCCAGGCAACCGCCATGAAGCAAGCATCCGAAGGTGAAAATGCGTTAACATCGGACAAATCTGCATCCAAGGCATTGTTACAGGCGATTATGAATTCTATCAGTGGCAAGGATGCCAATGTTGGTGGAAAATATTCTGATTTAAACAGTATTAATATATCTTTTGATACCGCCAATGCATTTGGTTTGGCTGACGCAGGGCAGGCGATTGCTGCATACAATGGCGTTGCATTATACAGTGCTGTGTATCCACAGTGCCGTCAGGCCGTAAAACAAGATTGTACAGTTGCGTCGTTGCAACGTGCGGTTACGGCATATCTGATGGCGATTGAACAAGATTGTAATACTGTACAAACTGCGATTGGGACAACACAAAAACAATTAAAAGCGGCCGTTCGTGAAGGCGATGCGATGCTTGATTTGGCCCGTGTAGAGAATCGTCAAAAACACAACTCTTCAGATTTAACAACATGTATTAACGAAATAGAAACAGCGATACTTAGTGAACAGGTTTGTGGGGCTAATTACCATAGATGTTTGGATAACGGTGAATTTATTGATGTAACCACGGGCAAACCAATTACAGGTGTTGTGAACTTTTATGAACTGGGAAATTTGTTAAAGTTTGCCGAAGGTGTTGATGCGACAAAACAACAACTCTCAAAGATACCAAGCAATCGGACGTTTGTTCAGAATTTCGAAAGCAGGTACAAGCAATTTGCCGCATCTGCATTGGACAAGTGTGTAGAACAGGCAGATATCGCATGGGCCAACTATCTGGACAAGGCGTTATTAGATATCTATTACGCACAGCAGGCCAAGGTTCAAGAAATTAAACAGGCGTGTTTTGATTTTGTTTCGTCTTGTTATGTAAATGCAGACAAATCAATAACAGCGGCAATGCAGTCATTGACAGCTGGCAACGAAATCGTTATTAATCCGGACAAGATTGACTTAACCGATCAAATGTGCACAAATTATGTGGCATCTTGTGATGGTATGTTCCCATCTGGTCAAAATGGTGGGATTATTGCAGAATATATAAACACTCAAAAAAGTACAGATATGCTGGCATCTTGTCGTGCGGTTGCAAAACAATGCTTTGATAAATATGGTGGCACAAATTACGAAAACTTCTTTTATCCGTACAGCGGTCTGTTTACACCAGGAACAGCCCCAGATTGGTTTACGTTATGCACTGGATGTAATGCAGGTGATATTAGCGACCCCAAGAAATGTGATAAAACCACCGAGTGTGTAATTGTAGACGATAAAATCGATTATGTTTCTGTTTGTGCAAAGCAGTTATCAGAAATTAGCGCATGCAGTGACACGGCACTAATTGTTCAGGTGTTTGGTGGTTTGAATAAATATAACAAACTGTACGGGCTGAAAATAGAAAAAGAGTTTAAAGATCGGTATACACGTCCAACAGGTGTCGCAACCGAAGTTTATAATCAGGTCTTGTCTGTTCTGTCGACCCAGTGCATGAACCTGAATGGACGTTTTGTAGAATATCAGAGTGCCTCGTTAATGAGTTTTTACAATAATGATGCATTATGTACAATCAAGCCATATAACGATATCCCTGCCACATATTCAGGAATAAAAGATTTATATGGATTGAATATGACTAGTGCAACTAAAACAGAATATATATGCCCACGTGGTTATGATACCAGTGTTGACACACAGTCGTGGGGGATGTGTTCTTGTTGGGAAAACGGTGGTCGTCGCAGTCAGAATAATTATACAACCAAATGTGTCGAAAAATATTACGGCACAGATAAAACTGGAAGTTATGGCTGGATTGATGCTCCGGCATTATCGTCAAAAAATCAGGTTTGTACAGCATATGTACAAAGGAACAAGAATAAGACGTTGGAAATTAAATGCGTAGATGACAAAAAAATAAGCGAATGTTGCACTTATTCTTATGATGATAAGACAAACAAACCTGGCGTAACAAATACCAATGAATCTGGTTGTCCTGCGAAGTGTCCTGATTTTGACGAAGATCTGGATATTGCAAACTTCCCAGAGGGAATATAAAAAAACCGCCAAATGGCGGTTGTTTTTTATCTGGTTTTTTGTGATTCAAAATGAATTGTTTTTGCGTTACAGGTCTGGGCCTTTTTAACGGCCTGTTCTGTTTTTTGTGCCTGTTGCGCATGTCTGTCATGTTGTTCTTTAAACAAAAATACGGAAATTGTCAAAAATGCCACAACTGCAACAGCGATGGCTACTTTGTCTGCTTTTTCTAATACGACATTGTCCTGACTCATAAATACATCCTTTTACTGTTTATCGATAATATTATTACGTTAATTTTATTTGTCAAGGACTTGTTGTCCTACAAATACGTCGTTACAGATATCGATTAACAGAATATCACAGATTGTTTTAGGCGGAATTTTATCGCCACTAATTTTAACAGCAATATCATTTGGTGTGCGCCCCAGATTATTTTCTTCGACCAATATTTGAACCGTTTTTCCGATTTGCGTACGCATAAATTGCAATCTGTTATCGCTTGCAATATCTGCTATTATCTTAACCCGTTGTTTTGAAATGTTGCGGTCAACTTGATTTGGCATTTGTGCGGCCACTGTGTATGGGCGTGGTGAAAACGGAAATGCGTGTATTTTAATTGGTTTTGTCTGTCTTGCCAGTTCCAGTGTTTCATTGAACAAATCGTCTGTTTCGCCTGGAAAACCACAAATTATATCCCAACTGAATGTAATTTTACCGTCTGCCAATGCAACTAAATCACGCACCATATTGGCATTATGACGTCGCCCCATTGATTTTAAAATCGTATCAGACCCTGATTGCATAGAAAAGTGCATATGTGGCATCATACGTCTATCTGATTTAATCAGTTCGATGATGTTTTTTACGTCTGGCACCGCAGGATCAACAGACGACAGGCGCAGACGCTGTATTTCTGGAACGTCTGCCAACAGTTTTTTGCACAAATCTGATAATAATATAACTTTGTCACCGTCTTTTTTAACATAAGAAGCAATATCAACACCAGTCAGCACAATTTCATAGAAACCGTTTTCAACGGCTGTTTGTACATCCGATAAAATGTCAATATATTCAAATGATACTGCTGGCCCACGCAACGCACGTGTTATACAGTACGCACATTTGTGGTTACAGCCGTTTTGAATCTGAACAAATTGCTTGGACAGTTTGGAATCTGTGTTTGGAATATTTTTTATATCGCCATCGGGCAGGGCAATATTACCAGATAAATACGACTCAATCTTCATCTTATCTTGGTTATGTATAACTTTTGTATTTGGTATATTGCGAAATAGGTCAAGATTGCGTGTTGCCGCACAGCCTGTTACAAATAATTGCACATTTGGGTTTTCACGTGCGATTTTGCGTACAGCCTGACCAGATTGGCGTTCGGCCTCGGCTGTGACGGCACAGGTATTAACAACAACGGCTGTCTCAATATGTTCGGACAGCATGTTTTTAATTTTTTCAGATTCCAGTGCGTTCAGCCTGCAACCAAACGAAACAGATTTAATGTTTTTTTTATTCATACTGTGAATTATAGCCTGTGTTTTAACATTTTCAACCCAATAAAACGCCCCCTTGTGTAGGGGGGGGACGGTCATCTCTCTTTGCCTTTATAATTTGTGTATTTTGTAGTTGC
>JAFOXU010000047.1 GCA_017425725.1 Alphaproteobacteria bacterium
AGGTGCATCTATACAGTTTTATTATTTTTCCAATTTACCCCATCCGGCTTTATAACCGCCATCACGTTCCAGATAAATATTTGCCCCTTCTAATTGTGCGGCACTTAATCCCTGAATCATATACGTCTGGTCCAATATACCACTGGTGCCTGTTTGCAACATAGGCATCTGGATATCCATCTTTTTGGCATTAGTACAGCATTTTGCATCATTATAGCATGTTCCACATTGATACAGTTTCACATGATACTGAACACCTGGGCGCATATCTTTCAAATCCACCATCATTTTCAGGCCATTATCTGTGTCTTTAAATTTTATATGCCCCATTTTTGATTCACCGCCACGACTGCTGTGTGTGTACATTTTCGCATAAACGCTGTTAACATCTGCATTTTCATACGTCTGATAAACGACAATAGTATCAGATTCCACGACTTCCACCGGCTGTGCATAATGACTTTTCGCAGGATGATGTCTTGCCGCCTTTTTATTTGGACATTCCATCATACACCCACTCAGCAATACTGCCGCACCCAACACAGATGCGAACATTAACATTTTTTTAGTTATGTTTTTCATAAAGTTTCTCCTTTTGTTCCTTATGGTTACACAAAACAACTGTACTATAAATCCACGCACATTTCCCCAGGTATGAATCCCTAAAAATCCCCGGATTTCATGCGTACAGCAACTTATGAAAACACTCCTGCGGAACTGTTAAATCAATTATGATAATTTTATTTTCGTTCACCAAACCAAAGGAATAAAACATGTACAAACTGATACAACATTTAATTGCATTTAAATATGCCTGCAAAATAAATCATTGGTCAACAGACAAATACAGCGACCATTTATTATTTGACCGTCTAACCTCGGACATCGACACCTGGGTTGATGCAATTGCTGAAACATATTTTATGGCAATGGATAAAAAAACAGTATTCAAACCCGACCTTTTGGTTCCAAAATATATCAACAACAATCTGGTAAAATCATGCGAAATAATAATATCCATGCTTGAAGAACTACAAAACGACGGCGAACTAAACGAAGGACTAAACTCTTTACTAAGTGCCATCGAAGAAGGTTTTTTAAACAAACTCGCCCTGGCAAAGCTAGCGTAAAAAAACACCCCACAAACATCGTGGGGTTTTTCTTTATTTTGCGACATTTATACTGGCTTTCATATTTTTATATTTTCCCAACACAAAACACCCCAACCTATACGCCACCAAGACCTGCAATGCCAAATCAACTACATAGTTCCTAGGCAATGCCATAAAATATTGTCCTGCACTTGGCGCAAACCCTGTTTCTATCACAGGTGCCAACGCAGACCAAAAATTTTCCCATGTTAAATGTCCATAAATCCATAAATTCATCGTCATCATCCCCAACACCATTGTTGTACAGTTTGGCACTGCGGAAATAATTGCCTCTTTAAAGTTTTGTGGATACACCCCTGCCATTTTTTCCTCCATAAAAAAAAGCAGTCCCGCAACTGGACTTATGTGTTGCGAACACTGCACGTTGTTAATTTTTATTTCAAAG
>JAFOXU010000193.1 GCA_017425725.1 Alphaproteobacteria bacterium
GTGTTTGTGTTTGTGTTTGTGTGTCTGGTTGCGGGGTGGGCAATTTTATCTTTCTAAATTTTGGACGTATTACCATGTATAATCCAACAAGAATGAAAAGTACACCAATAACAAGCGATATATAAAATAATGGTGTAATCGGTGTGCGTGTTGCCTGCATGTATGATAAATGCTGCCAATGCGATGATGACAACAGGTTAAATCCAAACTGAATATTAAACCAAAAACATAGCCCCAGCAGCGATACCAATATCCACAGCAGGCCCAGTAAAAGATTATCTAATTTATTTCTCATTATGATTTTTATTGTATCATATTTATGATAAACTAGAAAGTGTTATGATAGATAAAAATATTATTTTTGATGATGTGTCTGATAATCTGGCCCTGTGGTGTAACGCAGGTGCAGATGCCAGTGAACTGGCACGTGTGGCGGATGTTGTTATGAAAAGAAAACTGTCTGTGGTGTCATTGGCGCCCGATTCGATAAAAACAATTTGGCCATGGCTGGAAAATGTGAAAACAACAATGCTGGCACGCTTTTATATGCAAAATAAAAAGATTTCAGAACAACAGGTGTCAGACGTTACAGAAAAAATAAATGCTGCATTGAAAAATGGTGCAGATGGTGCACAAATATTTCTGTCGTATGCAGCATTAAACAGTTTGGTTGAACAAACACATGTCGTCAGGGATGATATGTTTTTTAACAAGCATTTATCAATTGGCTTGGACATTAATGAAATCGATTCGTGTGATTGGAATGATTTGTTTGAAAATTTACAAAAAATAAACGCTTCGTCTTTGTTGTTGATTTTGGGGAAAGATACGGGTGATAAATCTGATTTTGTCGGTCGGATATATGGAATGCTTGATTGTTGGAATACAGAAAATAAATTTGATTTACATTTTATGCTGGGCCAAGATTTCTGCCGTATAGAACAGGTTTTACGTTTGATAAAAACGGAAATGCCACAACTGGAAAAGCAGGTTAGATTTTTTGTTAGTTGTTAATTATGTAACAGTAAATATTTTGGTGCAGATGTGCCGGCCTTGTTTTTATGCTGATATCTGGTTTGTATAATTTCCATGTCTGGAATTGTTGTGGTTAAATTTGTTTGTTTTATTTGTTCCAATATCCAGTCAAAATATTCCCAGTGATCTGTGCCGATTATAATTTCACCATCTGTTGCAAGATGTGTTGATAATATGTTTAAAAATTCAGCAGATAATAAACGGCGTTTTTCATGTCTTGCCTTGGGCCATGGGTCAGGGTGCAATACCCAGATTTGTTCAAATTTCGATTCGTTTTTACGCAAGAAATCACGAACATCGTCTGCCCAGATTCTGATGTTTTTGTATTCGTCCAGTACCCGATTCGATTTTTGGTCGGTAATTGCGGACAGCAAACTCGCCACACCGTTCATAAATGGTTCTGCCCCAATGATGATTTTTTCAGGGTTGTTGTGTGCTAGGTCACGCACGTGTTCGCCAGCACCAAATCCAATTTCCAAAATGTCACCATTTTCTGGGGCAAGGGTCGGTAACAATTCGTCAATCAGTGTTTGTTGACGGGCGGATAATTTTTTGCCATGACGACGGCCAAATGTTCTTA
>JAFOXU010000141.1 GCA_017425725.1 Alphaproteobacteria bacterium
AACACCAACGAACAATATGACTTTATATTATTAGATGTATATTCTAATTCATATCAAGTCCCAGAAAGTTTAATCACTGTGGAATTTATGGAACGGTTAAAGACACGTGTTGCACCAAATGGCATCATCGCAATGAACATGATTGTATCCCCAGAATTTGATGATAAATACAGTCGTGTTTTTGATAACACTTTCCATCGTGTATTTACACATAACACATCACGTCAAGTAATCGATTGGTTCAATACATGGATTGAACAAGATGGTGCATCAAATGTAATATACCTGTATCACAACATAGACAATGACGGACGTGTTTATACAATAAATAAAACACCTGTGATATACGACAGATAAAAACACCGCCCAAACGGGCGGTTGTTTATTTAGTAAGACTTTGCAACAAACACATAACTTGGATCATTATCATCTAAACAACGACGAGTAATTTTGTGTTTATCCATCAGGTCATCAAATTCTGTGCATTTTGTCATGTCATATTTAATACGGAAAAATCCAATTTTACCCGCAGACAATGCAGAATCTAGTTCAGATAAATCTGCAACATCGTGAATCATATCATGATTACGTTTTTCAACACGTGCAACCATATCAGAATGAATCTGTGCCATAATGTCATTTACAGTTGCGACCAATTCATCTGCCGCGATTGTGCGTTTTGATTCACGACCAATATCACGACGTGTGATTGTAACATCACCAGATTCCATCTCTCTTGCACCAATTTCAACACGTAATGGAACACCACGTTTAATCCATTTCCACATTTTATCAGGCGCACGCATATCAGATGTATCAACCAACACACGAACACCGGCCATACGCAATTTTTCACCCAATTCTGCGGCATATGCATTTAATTGTTCTGCAGTATCATCACGTGTAATTGGAATAATTACAACCTGATATGGTGCAACAAATGGTGGTAAAATCAAACCATCATCATCAGAATGCACCATAAACATAGATCCCATCATACGTGTTGTTGTACCCCAGCTGGTTGTCCATGCATGCTGCAACTTGCCATCTGTACCCAAGAATTGAATACCAAAAGATTTAGAAAAATGTTGTCCCAAATCATGTGATGTTCCGGCCTGTAATGCCTTGCCATCTTGCATAATATGTTCCAGTGTGTATGTATGATCCGCACCAGCAAATCTTTCTTCTGGTGTTTTTTCACCCATAATTGATGGAATTGCCAAAACATCACGCATATAGTCACCATACATCTTGTGCATTTTGCGCGCATCTGCATTTGCCTCTTCGTGGGTTGCGAATACATTATGACCTTCTTGCCAGTTAAATTCAGATGTACGCAGGAACATACGTGGACGCATTTCCCAGCGCATTACATTTACCCACTGATTTAACTTCATCGGCAAATCACGATAAGACTGAATCCATCTGGACATCGCTTCGCCAATAATTGTTTCAGATGTTGGACGAATAATATATGGTTCTGTCAGTTTTGATTCTGGGTCTGGTTGCAATTTTCCATCTATCATTTTCAGACGATGGTGCGTAACAACCGCAGATTCTTTGGCGAAACCGTCAACATGTTGTGCTTCTTTATTAAAAAATTCAATTGGTATCAACAATGGAAAGTTAGCATTCTGAACGCCGTATGTTTTAATACGTCTGTCCATTTCATCACGCATCAGTTCCCAAATTGCCCAACCATATGGTTTAATTGTCATACAACCACGCACAGGTGCGTTTTCCGCCAAATCGGCTGCAACAATTAAATTTTGATACCACTGACTAAAATCTTCACTGCGTGTTGGTGTAATAGCTGTTTTCATTTTATAAATCTCTTTTTTTATTTTTTATCTTTTAATTCCATATATTTTTCCGACACGATATTTTGCAGAACGTCGGCAATCTGCTTTCTGTCCATACCCCCCAGGGGTGGCGGTGACAACAATGTGATTTCAACCATAAATCCGCCCAGCATCATGATATGAAATACTTGGCCAAATGCACTGCGTTCACGTTTGCACAATGGCCCCATGTCCATCTTCTTGTTATCAAAATACGCAAAGTGATCCGCCATTGTTTGTTCATCTATCACAGAACCGTCTTTATAGCGATAATGCATCACCATCGGCTGAACCGTTACATTTGAATTTTCAACAAAGTTAAACAATGAACTTTTAAACGGTTTTACATATGCGCCATTTGTTGTTGTACCTTCGGGAAACAAAATCATTGGATATTTGACATTTTGGACAGTCTTCTGAACAACCGCCAGCGCATCACGTGCATGTGATGGACGACGATCAACAAATATAACACCAAACTTTTTTGCAACCCAGCCAACCAAAGGCCAATGTTCCATTTCTTTTTTTGCAATAAAACTGCCACCAAAGGCCAATGGAAATGTCGCCAATTCAAATACAGATATATGATTAGATACAACCATTAATGGGCGTACATCTGACAATTTGCCATGCACAACAATCTTTATGCCAGCCAACTTAACCAAAAACCACATGAATATCGGCATATAGCGAATCGATAATTTACTGCCCGTTGGTAACAGGCATATAATCGGCAATTGAACAACAACCATTACCCAAAACAGCACGAATTTTATCGCAGCCATGGTTGTATTAAAAATATTTTGTTTTCTTAATTTTGCCATGATTATTATTCTTCGGTTTCTGACTTTGGCGCATCTTCGATACATTCTGCATCGTCCGCATCTTCACGTAATAAAAATTCAACAACAGCACGAACAACCTTGAACGAACCAACAACAGGGAATGTTATAATTTTGCCCACTGTTTTGATAATATTATCCTTGTCTTCTGGGTTGCCCAGTGCGTTTTCACGTCCCAAGAAGTGTTTCTGATATGTTGCATTCATTTTACGTGTTTCAATCATTACAAATACATCGTATGAATTGAACGGTTTATCAACAAACACACCACGACCAAACGTTGCACCCAGGCGTAAATACCCCTTTATCAATGGTGTCATTTCTGCCTTGGCATCTGCTTCGTCAACAAAGTCACGTGGCAAAATATTCATACGTGACATTTTTGGATTTACACCATCCGCAAAGTTTTCAGTCAAGACCGTTGCACGTAAACGCATTGGGGTCAAATGATTGTAATACAGATACGATATTGCCTGGGCAGAACGCACAGGTTTTACCCCAACAAATGATGCCACACCAAACAATATTTCAATCTTGCGACGCATAATCATTTCACCAAGACCAGCCCACAACAAGCGCATTACCAATGCATTTTCACGATATTCAGGTGCAACACACGCACGTGACATTTCAACAATATTACCGTTATACTTTTTAATTTTGGAAATATTAAATTCGTTTTCAGTATAAAATCCACCCATCTTTTCTGCGGCATTTCTGTCGATGATACGATACGTTCCAACAACACGGCCATTATGGAAAACAGCCATATATTCTGCATATCTGTCATACGCATCGTATTCTTCGCCAAGTGCACGTTGTTCTTCGGTGGTATTTGCCCCCTCTTCTTCGACAAAAACCTTGTATCGCAGTTGGCGGACCTGTTTTCTTTCTTCTTTGTTACGTGTTAAACGAACTTCGAAATCACGGACTTTGATAGCCATAT
>JAFOXU010000140.1 GCA_017425725.1 Alphaproteobacteria bacterium
AAGAAATCACCATATCCACGAACACTTGAATCCGTAATATCATTTGTTGTACCGTACCAACCAGCAACAATTTTACCCAATGAATTTTGATATGCACTTGCAAACGGGTTCATCGCTGTTCCAGAACCAGAAAAATCATATCCCAAAACTTCTGTCCCCAGTGCACCTGTTTCCTTGTTTGGCTTATTATAATTTAAATATTTATCAACCAAATCTGTGTTTGCATTTGCATTGGCAGAATCCGCAAACGAAATACCTGCCCCACGTGTGGCGGAACCCGTTGGATTTAAACCGTTTTCAGTCACCAACATCACAGACACAGGTTTTCCACCACCTGTTTTATTTCCAACAGGTAATGGGTTTCTGGTTGTTGTATCACGAAAGATTCCCTGTCCCATATAATCATTTGCAAATGCAGAATACCCATGCATCATCAACAAATAATTCTGCACAGGAACATTTATTCCATCCACGATATAATTATTTTCAGGCTGAACATTTGGCCTAAAGTAATTAAAATCCCACGTACGAACATTTGCCCCATTTGGATCCCACAGTTTTAAATTAGCCTGATACACAGGATCATCCGTTGTAATTTTTCCATCTGCCCCCAGATATGCCGGACTGTATGGCACAGACAACCCCAACGTTCCGCCACCATTTACCCCACCATTACCAGGATTATTATCTGGCCTGCTGCCACCACTGGATGCGGCATCGTTATCATTACCCGGGTCAAACAAATCTGTTAATAAAAACAAGCCCCCTACAACAACGGCGGCACCCGCCGCCGTTAAAGTAAGACTTTGGGCAGACGACAGTCCGCTGAACAGTCCACCAGTACTTTTCGGCTTGGTCCGATTATTAAATCTTTTTATTTGTGTATCACATTTTGATGCATCTGCGCCATACATCTGTAAAATTTGCGCTGCACGCACATCATTATTCATCAACGCAGTACAAACAATTGATAACCCCGTAGAGTCAACAAAATTAACATTTGCACCTGCATTAACCAAACTTTGCACCTGTTGAATATCTGCATTTTTCGCAGCAGCCAACAACTGGGCCGCCATCATAAAATCATTTGATGCAGCAAACGATGCCATCGGCATCAAACATACTGAAAACAGCAATATTCTTATGAATTTCATTCCTACACTCTTTAATACAAGTTATATCTTATCACAAGAATATTTTATCTGTCTAGTACAAAAACAAAAAAATAAGCCCGTCAAAATTGACAGGCCTATTTCACACACAAAAATATTTATCTGCAGTTAGAATTTCTAAGAGTACGAATACTGCCATACACAGGAACATATCTTTTTAAACCACTTTTCTGTTTAATTGTATCCTTTGGCAATGTGTCGCATGGACATGGTGGTACTGTATCTGGTTTAATCACGTTTTTAACAGTATCATTTTGCAATGAGTCACATGGCGGACAAGGTACCTTTACATAAACAGTATCATGTACAACTTTTTGTTGTTGCTTTTTCTGCTGCTGTTGTTTTTTCTGTTGCTGTTGTTTTTTCTGCTGCTGTTGCGTTTGTTGTTTTTTACCACAGTCGCCACAGCCAACCGTACTGTTACTGTTCTTAATAATCACACTGTCATTAACAACAATTTTAGTATTGTTCTTGGTTGTTTTTCCACCACAATCGATAAGGTTTTCATTTACGATTTCGATTTTTGGTGTTTCTTTTACAATTTCGATTTTTGGTGTTTCTTTATCGTCTTTATCGTCACAACCAGAACACTGTTTCACACCGAACATTGTCACAAAAACAATCAATGTTGCAGCAATCGCCGACAAATTAATATCTCTTATCATATTATTTTTTTTACTAGCCATTTTTCATCCTTTTTGTTTCTTGTGTATCCCATCACACTGTTTAATATAGACAAACAAATACGATTTGTCAAGCGGTAGTATGATTTTTTTTCTTTGCATTACCCCCCTGTTCTGTGATATAGTAACCAAGAAAGAGAGAATATGAGAAAAAAATTACTATTTTTACCAATCGTATTGTTGACCAGTGTTGCGGCAAATGCTGCGCCAGCGTCAAAGTGTTCACGTGCAAACCTGACCAGATGCTTGGATTCCGCATGTGCGATTAACATATCATCTAATCCTGCGGCACGATGTCAATATTGTGGCACGGCCAGTGCTGGTACCCCGGACACGAAAAAGGGAATGCGTGCAGTCTCTGCTGGTGCATCTGCGAAATATAATATTTCTGAAAAAGATTTAAAAAAGGCACCAACCGACCCAGGTGAACGTTATGCATGGGCAACCAAACAATGTATTGCCAAGGTTACCGGCTGTACTGTGGACGACGTAACAGACACATATGATAAACTGATTGAACAATCATGTACTGCGGCCGGGGTCAGTGCAAAAATGGCAAAATTACAAAAAGAAGCCAAAAAGACACGCACAAAATCAGATTGTGAATCAGAAATTTCTGCATGTTTGGTATTAGATAACGCATGCAGCGGCGATTACCGCAACTGCGAAGAAAATGCAGACTTTGATAAATTCTTTGCTGCATGTGGTGTTCAGGCCACTGGCTGTGACAATTTTATATCAGAAATTCGTGGCGAATTATTGGCAGAACGTGATAATGCAATTGAAAATGCCGATGAATTCTTGGCAAAAATTGTTGCAACATATCAAAATGCACGTGAAAACAAACTGGCCAACATTCGCAAGGGTTGCGAAGAAGACACAGAATACGAATCATGCGTCGAAACAGTATGTCAAAACAACATGCCTGACAAATGTGCAGACAGCACAGAAAAAGTATCAGCTGGCCTGTTGTGCCAATTCTATAAGACTGCATGCAAAACACTTCGATAAACAACAAAATAAGATAATACAATGGCAGACAAAAACATGAACATCAGCATAAAAACAATCGCATCAACAATTGGGTGCATGGTAACTGCGTTTTCGTTGGTTTGTGTAACACAACGTGCCGCCATTGCCGACAGTGATATCGAAGACAAAACATCACAATTTGATGAATTCTTGGACGACGTTAACGAAGAAATGAGTGTTGGCGCCGAATCGGAATTGGCTGCAAAAATCCGTCAACAACGTGCCGCATTAAGCGCCCAGGCCGCACGTGCCACCAACAATGCCAAATCATCCGTATCATCTGGGAAAAATGAATGCGACCAAAAATTACGTGCCTGCATGCGTGGCAAATGCGGTGACGATTTTTCAAAATGTGCTGGCGACACCGATACATTATGGGGCGACAAAATGGATTTATGTCGCATGGACACAAAATGTACTGGCGAAGAATATAAATTATTTACCACAGAAATCAAGGCAGACCGTGATTTAAATGCCGAATTATCATTTTATAACGCAACAATTAAGTGCGGAAACGAATATAACGATTGTGTAATTGCCGAATGCGGCCCAACATTTACAAAATGCCTGGGCAAGACGGCCGGTGACGCAGCAATTCAAAAATGTACAAAAATTGCACAAAAATGCACAGAACAAGACAGTGGTCTGTCCTCTCGCATGATGGAGGCATTTGGAAACCTGCGTGGCAATGCAGAAAAAGCCATTGTTCGTGATGAAAAGCGCCTGTACGAATTACGTGATGCAATGCGTGACACATGTGGTCGACTGGGCGCAATGTTTGACGAACGCTCACTGGATTGTGTTTACACTGTTGAATTTTATGCAGGCGAAGACAACACACTGTACGCATCTAAAAAAGCATACGCTGGTTCAACGTTCAGTTGCACACAAAACTGGTTTGGTGTTGACATAACAACATTCAAAGAAAACGCATTCCGTTTAACACGTGCCCAAACATCTGCATCATCTGCCGCATTTGGTTCTGGTGTTGGTATGGCGGTTGGCGCAATTACATCTGGCGCAATTGACCGTGCAGTTGACCGTGCCAAGGCCGAACGTGCCCTGGGTGAAGAATTATGCGACCAATCTGATGGCGAATGGCAAAAGGCACTGAACAGATGCAAATGCCCAGACGGCACAAAATGGGATGACGAAGAAGGATGTCTGATTCAAGACGAAGAAGATGTCGCAGATGACGAAGAAGAAGCCGTAGACCAAGCAGAAGAAGCGGCAGATAAAGAAGATTTAGAGAATGCATTAACATCCTTGTCTGAAGAAGATTTAAAAGCAATAACAGACAACCCCGATATTGCAAAAATAGCAAAAGAAGAAGGTATTGATTTAGACAACATAAAAATATCAGATGTATCTAAATTATTAAACAGTGGTAAATTAGATCTTGAGTCTATTGATACATCATCATTACCTGAATTTGCACAGAAATTCTTGCAAAAGAAAA
>JAFOXU010000051.1 GCA_017425725.1 Alphaproteobacteria bacterium
GCACGTAACGATTTCTGTATCTGGTAATTCGCTATGAATCAGATATTTTGCACGATTTATATGATCTTCGGTTGTGATGATAACGATTCGGTTTAGTTGTTTTTCATTTACTATCTTTTTAATGGCCAGTGCATTTTGATACGTAGATTTTGACGTTGATTCAATAATTGCATGTCGTGCCAGGTGCAAAGATTTTGGTGCGCCAACACCGATTATATACAGGTCTGCGTTTGGATATTCTTGCATTTTACGAATCGCAAATGGGATTCTGCGTTCGTCGCCCGTCAGTACAAATATGCTGTCGTTATCGTGGATTGTTCCACAGTGTCTGGGCGCAGCAGACTTAAAAAACATTCCGCCAATTACAAAGCAACTTAATAATAAAAAAGATGGTGTTATCAGGTTTTTTATCATTGTTTAGCTGTTTTTTAAAATTCTGATAGTTGTTTTGCGTGTGATTGATATTGCGAATATTACAATGCCGATTGGTAATAATGTTAATGCAATCCACCCTGTGTTGCCCAAGCCCATTGCTGCCATCAGTCCAACACGTGCGCCATGCGCAATAGAATTTATTATCAGTAATACAGGAACTGCTGTAACAAAACCGATTGCGGTGGCTGTTGCACTTATCTTTGCGACAATGATTTGCATTTGTCGTGTGATAAAGTTGTCAGAAGCGCCAACTTGGTTTAATATTTCAAGTTCACGTTTGTGTAACAGTGCAGTATTTTGTGCAATATAAGAAATACATATCCCAATTGCGCCCAACATCAGTATTAATATAAATGAAGACATTATTATCATTTGCCAACCTGCGGATGTTGATGCAGACAGTGCACTGGCATGTGTTAAGAATCGTGCATCTTTTGTTACCTGTTCGCCAAAAGACTTTAAATCCGATTCGGTTTTGAATTTTATTTCCCACATCTGTGGCAGATAATTTTTTATTGCGCCATTATCGGATATCCATGGTGCCATCAGTTCTTGCATTTCGTTGGATGATATTTGTGTGGCCGATTCGATTTTTTCAGAATTATTTGCGATTAATTTTTTTACATTATCGACTTTTTTATTATCTGTAACCTGAACAGTTGCGAACAGTTCCCACTGATTGTTCCAACGCATAACACCAGTACCAATAGACAGTGAAATTCCCAGCGCCAATATCGATAAAAATGACAATAATGCCATAATCGCAGTCATAAACATAGATTGTTCACGAATCAGTGAAAATACAATTGGTTTCTTTATCATTATGCGTTTCCAATATCGTCAAATTGTTTAGATAGTTCTGTGAAATAGTTTTGTGGTTTTGGACCCTTCCATATTTTGGTTCCCGATTCGGATGTTGGGGCAGGGGATACAGATTTCCCAGTAAATGCAACACGATGGTTTTCAACACGTATCACAGGGAATTTGTATGTTTCCATTAACTTTTTACTGTGTGTCGCCAGAATAATCGTTGTTCCGAACATTTTGTTCATCTGTATAAACAGTTCCATCAATCTGGATGCGTTTTCATCATCTAAGTTACCTGTTGGCTCGTCTGCCAGTAATACTGTTGGCTGAACGATAATTGCACGTGCGACGGACACACGTTGTTGTTGACCGCCAGACAATGATTTTGGGTTAACGTCTGCGTATTTGCCCAGACCGACCCAGTCCAGTACCTTTGGTACCAGTTTTTTTATTTTATCTTCGGCAACGCCACGCACACGCAGTGGTAATGCGATATTGTCAAACACACTAAGGTGTGATAGCAACGAATATTCTTGGAATACGATTGCCATTTTCTGACGTAGTTTGGTAATTTCGTCACGTGAAATGTCATCTGTGTTTTTGCCGAATAATTTTATCTGACCACGTACGGGTTTATGTAATTGATAGATTAATCGTAACAATGTTGTTTTTCCGGCACCCGATGCCCCTGATAAGAAATAGAAAGATCCAGCCCCGATATTAAAAGAAACATCGGTCAGAATTTCAGGCGTGCCATCATATTGTGCAGCAACATTAGCGAATGATATAACTGTCTTTTCTTCCATGTCTGGAATATAGTAAAAATTTGAATATTGGTCAAATAAAAATCCCACGGCTGTGGGATTTTTTATTCTTATTTTACAACGGTTGTTGCGTTTCTGTTTTTTGCCCAGACTTTTTCGCCAGTACCCTTGTACAGTGGGTTTTCTTTACCGTATGAAATTGTTTTGATACGTTGTGGTTCGATACCTTCACGAATTAGAACGTGTGCGGCATTTCCAGCACGTAATGCACCAAGTGCAAGGTTGTATTCTGTTGAACCACGTTCGTCACAGCGACCTTGGATAGTAACGTTTATATCTGGGTTTTTCTTCATGTATAATGCCTGAGATTCCAAGTTGTCACGTGCATCGTCAGAAATTTTTGCCGAATCGAATGCAAAGAATACTTGGTCGCCATTAATGTCTGATGGGATGTGTGTACATGCGGAAACAATTGTTAAAATTGCCAAGATGATAAATTTTTTCATTGTAAATTCCTCTCTTTTTATAAAGGGAGTTTAGTGAATAAAGAAAGTTAAATCAATATATTTTTTTCTCACTTGGAACGGGGGTGAAAATATGATACAATACGCACAAATAATAAGGAAAGGATTTATATCATGAAAAGAATAGTTTCGTTGGCTGTATTGGCTGTGTTAACAACGACTGTTGCGGATGCTGCACCTAGTTATATTAAACGTGATGCGCACGGTGGTTATGGTGTTACATATGATTATACAGACAAGGCAAAAAACGGCTGGTACGTTGGTGGCCACGTTGCATTGAATTTGACGAATTGGGAAAATGAATAC
>JAFOXU010000020.1 GCA_017425725.1 Alphaproteobacteria bacterium
CAAGTCTCTGGGTCAGAAATGGTATAATATTTTTCCCGCCTTTACATTTTGAAATAACCACTCACCAACATATCCTGACGTTCCTGTTCTTTTTTAGCATTAAGTCGATTTTCTGCTTCAAGGAAAGCCTCACGTTCTTTTTTTGCTTTTTCCTCTGCCTCACGCTTTGCTTGTTCTTTTTTTTGTACATCCTGCTCTGTAACCCCAGGAAACAATTTTTTATCTGCCATAATATAACTCCTTACAAAAAATAACCGCTCCAAGAAAAAAGCGGTCGGGGAGTTCAAAAATCATTTGTTCATTGATTCTGTGGCCTTTCAGGAATTCCTGTGTTTTATAACCAACAGCCCCCCGACATAGTGTCAGGGACGATAACGGTGCAAAAAGACACCGAAACATCATGCTTTAACGATGCTTTCGCACCGGAACAAATGGGCTTTTGACAACCCCGAACCCAATCTCTTGGATTCAGTATGAATTATATCATATAAAAGACACAAAAAACAACAAAAAACCGCCCAATCGGGCGGTGTTTTTATAACTATTGTCAAAGGTTTTATTAAATCTTTTTCAATACCAAGGATGCGTTTGTTCCACCGAATCCAAAAGAATTGCTGATTACAACATCAACCTTGCGTTGTTTTGCAACATGTGGAACCAAGTCAAAATCACCAACTGCATCTTCTGGGTCATCTAAGTTAATTGTTGGTGGCACAATTCCATCACGAATCGCAAGTGTGCTAAATATCGCCTCTACCGCACCGGCCGCACCCAACAAATGCCCTGTTACAGATTTTGTTGATGACATTGATACCGGCATACCATCAAACAATGTTTTTACCGCCATCAATTCACCAATATCACCCAAACCAGTCGATGTACCATGTGCATTGATATAATCAACATCATTTGGTGTTAATCCTGCATCTTTGATTGCAGCCTTCATCGCACACAGACCACCTTCGCCACCTTCGGCAGGTGCCGTGATATGATATGCATCACCGGACAGACCATAACCTGCAACCTCGGCATAAATTTTTGCACCACGTTTTATTGCATGTTCATATTCTTCCAGAACCAGGATACCAGCACCTTCGGCCATAATAAACCCATCACGATTTTTATCCCATGGGCGTGATGCTTTTTCTGGTTCATCATTACGGGTACTTAACGCACGCATCGCAGAAAAGCCAGCCAATCCGATACGACCAACAGCCGCTTCGGCACCACCACAAATCATAATATCTGCATCACCATGTTGAATCAATCTGGCCGCCTCACCGATTGAATGCGCACCTGTTGCACATGCAGTAACCACAGAAATATTTGGTCCCTTGAACCCATATCTGATTGAAATATTACCAGCAGTCATATTAATAATACCCTTTGGAATAAAGAAAGGGCTAACCCTGCGTGGTCCACCTGTATGTAACTCAATACAATTATCATAAATCGTATTTAAACCACCAATACCACTGCCAACAGAAACCCCGATACGTTCTTTGTCACCTTCGTAATCATCCAACCCAGCATCCTTGATTGCTTCATCCGCAGCAACAATACCATAAATTATCGACTTATCCAATTTACGTTGTTCACGAGGTTCAACAACTGTATCCGGATTAAACATACCTGGCTCTGTTCCAACCTGTGGAACACCTGCAATCTGTGATGCCAAATCAGAAACCTCAAAAGAATCAATTTTTTTTACACCAGACTTTCCAGCCAAAACATTTTTCCATGCATGTTCGATACCGGTTCCAACAGGCGAAACAATTCCCATACCTGTAATTACAACTTTTTTCATAATACATATCCCCTTATAAGATTAACATACGCCCGTATCATAACCGTTTTTATAAAAAAATGCAGTAAAAAAATCCATCAACCTTACAGTCAATGGATTTAATTCTATCTAAAAAACAAATTTAGTTTTTCTTGTGTTCGTCGATATATTTTACTGCATCGCCAACTGTTACCAATTTTGCAGCAGCTTCGTCTGGAATTGTAATATCAAATTCTTTTTCAACTTCCATAACGAATTCTACAACGTCCAAAGAGTCTGCACCCAAATCATTAACAAATGCAGCTGTTTCTGTAACCTTATCTTCTGAAACACCCAATTTTTCAGCTACGATTTTTTTAACTTGTTCAAAAGTTGTCATTTTTTTTCCTTTATTTTAGTTAAACTTTTTGGTCCTTACCATGACCGTCATTATGGTTAAGACTATCATTTTCATACCATAGTGTCAAGCAATTATAACAAACGATAACAAACGGCAATTTTTTTACCCTAAAAATTGTCGGACAAAATTTCATCCAACAAGGTATTTAAATTTGCACGAAAATCCTCCTTGTCTGACGTCCAAACAACCTGACGCATCAAGAATTTATACACATCATCCATTGTTAAATTTGGGATACCTGCCTGTGCGGCAACACGTCTCCAAGACGTTCGTGGATCAATCAAATGCATACCACCATGACTTGGAAAAACCCAGTCCCCATCTTGGGGCAAATCTTGTAACAATAAAATTGCCCTGTCTGACAATGGTCGATTTTGCCACATATCATGATTAAAATCTAAATCATCCCATGCCATTGAAAATATCTTCGAACGTGGTGCAAACCCATACACCAACATCAAAAACGCACCTCGCAATACAACATCATCCAACTTTTCAATTACTTTAATTAATTTTCTAAGTCCTGATTTATTCAACGGACGCACACGACGATTTTGTTTTATTTTTTCCAAACCAATTGCAGAATTTTGTTTTACATACCCCTGCTCTATTGCATATTTAAACACACTTTGCATCAGTTCTTGCATACGTGCAGCAATTGCAGTTCCTGATATTTTTGACACAACATTTTGCAAATCGTCCGATGAAATATCAGAAATATTTTTATCAAACAAATCAGCTAAATGTCTATTTACAGAACGCAACAATTTCATATAAGAATCTTCGTTTCTGCGAACTTTATTTTTCAAATACAAATCCAGAAATTCTTTGAACGTAATTTTCTTTCTGCGCACAACAGATTTTTTTGTTGCGCTTTCCAACACATTTTCGACAGCACGTCTTGCATCATCAACATCAATTTCCGGATAATTTCCAATAATAATTCTTTTATCTTTGCCGTTAACACGTTTACGCACAAAGAACGTTTTAACACCACGACTGGTGATATACAAACGCAATCTTGCATCTTCCATATCTTGTACAACATTAAAGCCCTTGGCAGGCGCTGGCAAGTTATCCAAGATATATGCATTAAAATAAAATTGGTGTGCCATATTTGGCCCCCTGATGTTTATTTTGTTTGTTGATTAAATTTATTTTTCCAAAACGTTTTATATTGTTTTGTAATATTTTCAAACTCTTGTTTTGCAATAAAATATTTTCTATTTTTGTCATATGCACCACAACCTAGACATTCACATGGTTTTTCATTTCCGATTGGTGCAAATTTTTGACAACGACTTTGGCTAAAACGAATTAACTCTTGTTCATAATTCGCCTGTATACGAGCGAACATAACACGTTCTTTTAAGCAAGAATCATATTCCGCATACGCTTCTTCTTCAAAGAAAGAATGCAACAAACGTCTTTCTGCATTTTCCAAATAGATTTCCGCATTACGAACTTCTCGCCTCAACGCTATAAATTCTGTCCAGTCTTGTTTTTTTTGCAACCATGGGGTCTTAACCAAATAAACAAACCAATTCATAATCAAACCCTTTATAATCAAGATACTTTCAACGCATTGATAAATGCAGACTGTGGATTTTCTACATTACCAAAAGAACGC
>JAFOXU010000161.1 GCA_017425725.1 Alphaproteobacteria bacterium
ATAATCATTTCTGTGCTGCGTACAGTGTTTGATATTTTTTCAAATTTTTTATAGGCGCCTAATTGTTCGTGCCAATTATTATCATAATAAATTCGTCCAGCGGCCCCCAACCCAATACCAATATATGGTGCCCCATCCCAAATGTTTTCATTGTGTTTGCAATGTTCGTCTGCGGTTGCGTAATTAGATACTTCGTATCGCGGTAAATTTAATGTGTCACCAATGGCTGTATACATCTGTGCCATTATTTCGTTATCTGGCATGTTTAAATTCATTTTGCCAAATGGGGTGTTCCCTTCGATAGTTAGTTCGTACATGGAACAGTGTTTTAATCCCAAACTGTTTATTTGATTGCACGTATTAATTACATCATCAACCTGTTCATCTGGCAGGCCGTATATAAAATCGGCAGACAGACGAAGCCCGATACCGTTTGCGTCATCCAGTAATTGTAATGCATCATTAACGCTGTGTCTGCGACCTAAAAATTGTAATTTTTCATCATTTAAACTTTGAACACCAACGGATAATCTGTTTATGCCAGATTTATAAAAATCATCCAATTTTTCACGTGTTAATGTTTTTGGGTTGGATTCCAGTGTGATTTCTGCATCTGGTAATAAAATAAAAGTGTTTTTTATAGTGTTGATAATCGTGTCGAATGCATGAACGGGCATCAGTGATGGCGTACCGCCACCAAAGAAAACTGTTGGTATATCAATTTTGCCCAGTTTTTGTCCCCAAAATATAATTTCATTACATATATCTGTCGTGTATTTGTCCCAGTCAGGGGACGTGCAGGCCGCTGAAAAAAAAGCGCAATAGTTGCACTTTGACATACAAAACGGTACATGGATATAAATATTATGTGCAGTATTTGTCATTTCGCTTGTATTTTACAATTTGAAACAAATCGTGCAAGTCTTAAATGAAAATACTTTTTTCAGATGAAAATTTATGATATACTATACCTTGAATATAGGAAATGAAGGCAGGGATAATTGCATTTTTGTCGGGTATTTTGGGACCGGTTGTGGCGTTTGCTGCGAACGAGGGGGTACCATCATACTATCAAACGTATGCCGGACCAAATGCAAATCAGGTATCTTATGGCCGCTATGCAAATCAGGGATATACGAAATACGTCGGGCAATCTGGTCAAAAGCAGGTTGTTGGTTCTCGTTCTTATGCGTATCAGGTTCCACGTCCACAAATGCCAACAACATATGGCACAATGACGGCAAATGGTATTGCGATGCCAATAGAAGCAGAACCCAAGACCAATATATATGCTGGATATTCACGCAGATTTGCAGATTTTGAATTTGAAACGGGTGTAAATTCAATTTTGGAATGGGATGACATGATTTGGAATGAAATTACTGTTGGTGCCCGTCATAATTTTAGCCTGCGTAACTTCGATTTAACTGCATATGGTGAATATACATATGGTGATATGTCACATGGTGGCTTGTCAATGGACTATGACTTGAAACCATTTGATGAAGCATATCCAGATTACGGAATCTTTACTATTTCCACAGGTGATCAATCTGGGCGCAGTAATCATTTTAGATTTGGTATTTCTGCGCATCATGTGTGGGATATTGGTGGTTGGAAATTGTCGCCTACATTTGGCTATGAAATATTTAAACATAATTTGGAAATGGCGAATCATTATTATCCAAACCCTGGAATTTATTTGCCATTGATGACAGATACAGGTGAATATGTATTCGGTGATGCATATGGTGATTATTATTCTGTTCCAATTGGTTCTGCTGTGCCAGAAGATTGGTATCAGGTATGTATGTCCCCCGAAGATATCAAGGTTGTGACAAATGTCCCTGGCGGCTATACAGATGGTTTTGGTATGTTGGGTGATGCATTGGTCACAGGGGATTATGAAATTGCGATGGGAACTGTGCCATGGGGTGTTGATTCTGGCGAATGTGTAATTATTGGTGGCGATGGTCCTGTTATTGTCGAAGGTACAACACATATATACAATACAACATGGTCTGGGTTCTATGTTGGTCTGGAAATTGAAAAGCAGATGACATTAAAAGACAAGTTGCGTATGTATGTCCAATTCGGTATGCCAAAATATTCATCCGAAGGTATATGGCCAAACCGTACAGATTGGCAACAAAACCCAAGTTTCTTGGATGAAGGCAGCAATGATGCATATTCATACATGGCAGAAATGGAATATGATTATAAATTGTCTGACAGATTGCGCCTGTCTTTAAAAGTTGACACGAATTATTTCCATGTTGGTAAAATACCTGGTGAATTGTATGTTGCAGAATACAGTCAGTACGTTATCGATGAAAATGGTCAGTATGTTATGATTGAAGAAAACGAATATGATGCCGATGGTAATATTATTGGAACATATTTTGTACCAATGCTGGAAACAGTACCTGCGCATACTGAAAAAGTTACAGATTCTTTAAAACGTGCAGTATGGCAATCGTTTGGTCTGCATATTGGTTTTAAATACGCATTTTAATATTTAAGGTGTTTTGATATGAAAAAAATAACATTTTGGCTGACACTGGCTGTGTTTCTTGTACCTTGTTATGCACGTGCAGAACGTGGTGCATTTGATGTTGAACGTTGGTATGGTCTGATTGATTCTGTCAAGGCAAATGCCGCTGCCCAGGGTGTGTCTCAGGATGTTATAAATCAGACAGTACGTGGAATATCTTTTATTCCATCAATTGTAAAAAGCGATAAAAATCAATCTGAATTTAAATTAACGTTACAGCAATATCTGGACAGAACTGTATCTGAAAAACGTATTTCAGAAGGTCGATTGATGCAAAAAAAATACCCGACAATGCTATCACGTGTTGATGCTAAATACGGTTTGCCACCACATGTTATATTGGCGTTTTGGGGACTGGAATCAAATTATGGCGCTGTAAAATCAAAGCATAAATTAACAGATGCGTTTTTTACATTAATGTATGATGGGCGCCGTGAAACATTTTTTACAAATCAGTTAATGGCATTAATGAAAATTGCAGATAAAAATAATCTGGATATAAATAATATTCGTGGTTCTTGGGCCGGTGCAATGGGGCACTTTCAGTTTATTCCAACAACATTATCACAATATGGTGTTGATGGCAATGGTGACGGACGTGTAGATATTATAAACAGTGTTGGCGATGCGATGTTCAGCGCAGGAAACTATTTGCATAAACTGGGTTGGAATCCGAACGAAAGAATTGTTAGACGTGTGATTTTGCCTGCTGATTTTGATTTGTCTATGTTGGATGGGAAGACAAAATTAACATTGCCCCAGTGGGCGGCATTGGGTGTTACAAATCCAGATGGTACACCAATACCATCTAATCAAATGATGGCCGGTCTTGTGGCAGATGTCGAACATGTGCAATCTTTGCGTGATGCGGCTGCTGCGACCGTTATTGCAGAAAACGCAACAGCAGAAACAGATGTTGATGTTGCACCAATGCCGGTTATTGATGCATATTTGACATATCCGAACTTTTACAGAATCAAGAAGTGGAATAATTCAAACTGGTATGCGATTGCAATTGCAACCTTGGCAGACCGTTTAAAATAAAAATAATTGATATATTGGTATTTCTTTGATATTCTTCCCAGTATAGATATTA
>JAFOXU010000107.1 GCA_017425725.1 Alphaproteobacteria bacterium
GCATGTGCCAAAAAAGAATAAACATAGTCTGTATTATTGCTTCTTTGCTCCCTATACCATTCTGTTTTATTTAGAATTGTCATTACTAAATCATACACAATATCTGCATCTGGTGGTGTCGTAAATTTTAATCCAGACAGTGCTTCTAACAAATGTCTTTCACGTATAGCACTATTGATTCTGCCGCTGTTTATTTCATCAATATACCACTGCAATAAATCATTATGCGGAATCAATGTTACAGCATTAGTTCCAAATTTTTGTTTCAGGGCTTTTTCAAAATATGTGAAATACACATCTGTACCGGTCGCAATTTTAACATCTGAAACAAACTGCGCCCAATCTGGGGCACGTGTACCGCCATCTATTTCTTCAAAAATACGTCCCTGGGTATTTGTTAAATTAGTCAAACATGCTTCGACATCTTCAACTCTCGATCTTTGTGCACCATGAATATCAAAATTTATAGCATGTGCATTACCTGTATCACCAATTCTGTGAAACATATCTATTACATAGCGTGGGTTGTATCCGCCCCTTATCATCAAATCTACACTGTTTATATCTGCAAATCTTTCTTGGTAAACAGTATTTGTACCACCCAGCAACTGATCCCAGATATAATGTCCCGTTTCATGTGCAATTACTGCGGCCAGATGATCTTCTTTGTTTAAAGATTGAATCAAACTGTCTGTAACACAAATGATATTTGTTTTTTTATCTGCTGTGTATTGCGACGATATAAAAAAGGCATTTGGTTGCGAATTTGCAGACACAGTAAAATAAAAATCATCCAAATTAACGGGATTTCCATTTTTATCTTTTAGACCTGTAACTAATTTTTTAAATACGTTCCGCAATTTTTCCCCAACAAGTTTTCTGGGGGCGGAATTATGATCGTATATTCTTAACGCTTCTTTATCTGCAACGGGCAACAAATTATCATAATCTTTCATACAAAAACCTTTTATTATCGGGGTAATTGTACCATATTTATGACAATTTTACTATACCAAAAAAAACCGCCAAATGGCGGTTTTTATTACTTATTGCCTGCAACACGTTCACGAAATTCTGTGCTGGGACGGAAAGACACAACACGACGTGCAGATATTACCGCAGACGCACCAGTTTTCGGATTACGACCCATACGTGCATTTTTTTCCAAAATTTTAAAAGTACCGAAACCTGCGAATTTAACTTCTTCGCCATTTATTAATGATTCACAAATTTCATCAAATACAACATCAACCATTTTATACGCATCCGCAGTCGTTAACCCAAAGCGTTCACGCAATCTGTTTGCAAAATCATTTCTTGTAATCGTTGCCATTTCTTTTTTCCCTTGTGCTATAAATCGGTTGGTATTATACAAACCAAAAAGGCAACTTGCAATATATAAATAAAATAAAAAAACGGGATAAAAATCCCGTTTTTACATTTGTTTTGAAAATTCTTGTTTTATCTTTTGCAATTCTTGTTTCATCGCATTCAGTCTATCTAATACAATTTCATGTCTTTTCTTGTTAAACAAAATACCATGTAACTGCTGTACATATTCCAGCGCAACATCTGTATTTGTTTCTGCATTCAATTTTGCCATCAAATCAGATTGCATTGTATTGTATTCCTGAATTTTGACCACAAAAGATGCATGCATAGAATCAAAATCATCCCATACAATATCTTTCGAAACATCTGTTATATCCAAATCTGCTGTGGCAGCAACATTTTCAGGTTTCGTTTCTTTTTTCGGTTCTGAGCATTCCAAAACCTGTACCTGTTTTTTGATTTTGTCTGTATGTGGATTCGCTGTTGTTACCTGGGCTGGAACCGTTTCTTTACGAATACGTTGTCTGACACGCCCTTTGGCAGATGTCTGTTCTGTAACGGGCGCAACCTCTTTTTCAGTCACAGGTTCAGAAACAACCGGCTTTACAGGTTCTGCAACTGGGGCAGCCGTTTTTTCAACTTCTGTTACATCCTGTTTTGCATCACGTTCCGCCGTCAATTCTTTGATTAAATCAGAAACAGAAACAGTATCGTTCAGTGTAAATTTATTTACTTCTTTGTCACGAATAGCCTTTTTATAATCAACAGATTGCTTTTTTTCATGTTCTTCAAAGTATTCTGTCGCAATAAATCCATGTTCGTTCATACACCAAATAATGCGAGCACGATCATCCAGTGTACCAAAACCTTGGGCCAACCATTGAACATTTTTAAATGCGATTGTTGGTGATTTCTGCACAGTGCCATCTTGAATATAGTACACACCATTACCCGCTGTCATAACAGGACGAATGTTAATAATTTCAATTGCATGCAAGAAATCCAATTGTTTGTTCAAGTCATTCTTACAATGTTTTTGAACTTCTTTCCAAACACTGTTTTTGATGTACTTTTTAATAACAATTTCTTGTACTTCTTTGCTGCCAACAAAAGTCTTGGCCGGTGCAACGGTTTCAGTCACAGATTCTGTTTTTGGTTCTGATTTTTTTACCGCTGTCTGTTTATTTGCTTTTATATCACGATTTAACTGTTGCAGAACAAAATCCATAGCCTGTGATGCATCATCAACATGGATGCAAGTAAATGCCCGACCTTCATACATACGTTCACTTTTATTCAGATTTAAACCTGATTTTGCGTTTCTGGCCATACGTATAAAACGTTCAATCTCTTTGTCTGTAATATTAACTGATGGATATTCTGTTCTAAACATATTAATCAGTTCATCAGTTGATAACCATTCAGCTGTCTTTGGTTCATATTCTTTCTTTTTAGATACCACTGGGGCAACTTTAACCGGCATTGGCGCTTTTTCCACAGTCGCCGCTTTTAATATATCTGACAAAGATAGTTTTTTATCAGAAACAACTTCTACATTTGGAAATTCTTTGACAAAGCGTTGTGCAACAATCAATTCGCCATTTTTATTCTCTTTAATAGCCTTTAAAATTGTGTTTCGTACGGTCAATTTACGTACAGAATATGGTAATACATCCTTTAAATCAGCCAAACTGCTGATAGAATATAAACATCTTAATTCTGTTATACCAACGGGCAAAATACTGCCTTTGCTAATAATGTAAGAAGAACAGTCAAATGCGCCCTGGATTATCACATTAGAAAATACTGGCAACGCAGGTCTGCCATTACGACTGCCCATATCAACATCAGATTGAATAAATAACGGATGTTCTGAATCAAACTTATCGTACGGCAACGAAGTCAGATCCACACTGATGTTTTCTGCAATACCGTCTTTAAAAATACGCGCTTCATATATTCTTGCTTTTGTTCTTGCTTTTGCCATTTTTTACCCCTTACTCATACATATATAGCACATATTTTATTTTTGTCAATATACAGTATAAAATTTATTGAACATATTTTTATTTTATTATAACATTGCCGCATCGTCCCCATAGTTCAACAGGATAGAACAAATTCCTCCTAAGAATTAGATGCAGGTTCGAGTCCTGCTGGGGACGCCAAGTCCACACAGGACGAAGAACCGATTAAAGCAACGAAGTTGCGACAGGTTCGAGCCAAAGGCGAAAGGGAACCACGATAACATCGTGGGAATTACTGTCCTGCTGGGGACGCCAAATTTTATTTTGATTTTTGCTTATTCATCAGAAAAACACGATCCATATCAGACAATGTCGGAATTAGGCGTGCCGTCGAAACACTGACGTTAGAAAAGACATATTTATCCATATGCGTAGTTGGCGCAAAGTTTACCGAACTTGGGGTACAATGCCACATATAGTTCCAACAAATAACACCATCATCACACAGGTTTTTTGTTGCCAGCGTATCTAAAACACCTGATAAAAACATATTTGCCGATTTATTACTATTAATATCAACACTGTATTTAAATCCAAATATATTTGATAACAAGATTAGCGAATATTGCCGCTGTGTCTTAGAATGCAATTTATCAATATCACATCTGATGAAATTAAATTTTTCAGGCATTAAGTTACTTAACTGTTTATATTTAGCCTTGTCTGTCATATAAGACGGCAACATATAATGTGACAACATATATTCTTTGCTGTTGCCGTAAGACCGAAATAAAACATTATTTACATCACGTGCGTAATACACATTCAAAAACGTCTGCAACCCTTCGGAAAAGTCCTTGAATATCGGATTGATAATATTGCGGTCAAAAAAAGTACGTTTTTCAAAGAAAAAGCGTTTAAAATCTTTATAAGACAAGTTTTGTATCATCTTTGACTTTAATTCCAGAACATACTGTTGCAGGTAATTTATATCAAAAACATCCACATTTTTGGCGCCACGTAACAAACATTCAAACGCATGATCGCCAGATGCACAAACACTTAACACATTTTTATTTTCAAATGGTGGGATTTTATCTAAATATCCAGATATATTTTCAGTTGTAAACAAGTATACAGGACAACTCCAATAAAAATTTGGATATCCAACTTTTAAATTTGATAACGCAAAATAAGTCTTGAACTTCTCTATCATTATGGAAAATCATGTTAATACATTTCATCTTTTTGTCAACCAGTCTTTTATACCTATAACTTTATATTTTACAAACAGAAAAAAAGATTTATAATTCCGCCAGTCAAAGGATATATTATGAAAAACAAGGCTGTTAAAATTGGGATTATCGCAACAATCGCACCGCATATATTCTGCTGTGGGATACCCATGCTGTTGGCAATTATCGGATTAATCGCACCAGATGCGGCACATTTTCATATTTTGCCACACTGGATGGAACCATGGTTATTTTTATTTTCTGGGGCAATGTTGGCACTGTCTTGGTATTTGGTATTACGTGATTGTTCGTGTAACTGTGAACAATGTGGCGGCAAATCATCACACAGAGTTCAACGCACGGTATTATCTGTTATAACCGTCATATTTATAATCAGTTTAGCGTTACATTTTGTATCGCATCATCATTAAAAAAACCGCATTTGCGGTTTTTTTATACAAACTTTTCTGGAACCAGATTACATATTGACTTCCAAATACGTCTGAACACAGATGTGTCTGGGGCACGTTTATGAACCTGGGGAGTTTTATCAGTCGAACGTTGCCCCGTCCAGACAGTATTTCCATGCCCATCCAGTGTCACATGCCATGATGTTTTTGTATCTTTGATGATCATTTCACGCAACTTGTTGGCAAAATCACGGCTTTCGAATATCGCCACATTTTCTGTGTTATAGTATGCACTGCGTGGATCCAAATTAAAACTGCCAATCCAAGAAATATTATCATCAAATACCATTGTTTTACTGTGCAAGACAGAAAAACTGGACTGTTTTCTTTCACGGTCATGTTCTTTGCCACGCAAATTTTCTGCAGACACCATAAATTCATACACAGATGCCCCAGATTCAATCAATTTCTTTCTGTACTTTTCCCATTTTGCGTAAACCGTTGGCGCATTCGTCGATGCCAGTGAATTTGTCACAATGGTCATGTGTACGCCTGCATTCTCTTCGTTCAAGACACTTTCCAGACCGCCCTGCCCCGGCACAAAGTATGCAGCCGACATATACACAGAATCTTTGGTTTTTTTCCATAAATGTTGCAACGCCCGAACGATATCGCCACGATATTGTTCTTTTTCATCCATTGTCATTTCCACTTTCTGTGGTGGGTCTGCCAAGAATTTTCCACGTCCCCAACTAAAATCAAAATCTTTGTGTTTAAATGCCTGTTGCGCCATATTGATAATATTGTTGTATGCTTTAACTTCTTCTGCGCTTTTGCGTTCTATTTCTGCGAATTTTCGTTCCAGTTTACGCAATGCTTTTTTTGATTTTGCCTTTGGAAATACGGATGCAGGTATTGATAAGTGATGATTCCAGTATTCATTAAAACTGTCTGTGGCATAATGCGTCATATCACCGATAAACAATACGTCTGTATCCGAAAAGTTAGATGCTGTTTCCGGATAAAAATAGTTACTGCCGACATTTCGACCACCTGTGATATATGCAATATTATCAACAATAAACAGTTTATTATGCATGCGTGAATTTAATCGGTTAAAATCCATCAAGAATTGCGGATAATATAAAATCTTGGACCGATTTGGCACAGTGTTAAAAATTTTAACCTCTATATTAGGGTGCTGATTCAACAGCGTGACATCAACAATGTCTGACTTGGTTCCATAATCGTCCAGCAAAATACGCACCTTGACCCCACGATCGGCAGCACGTTTTAATTCACCAATCAAAACACGTGACGAAAAATCATTACTGTATATATATGTCTGTAAATCGATTGTTTTTGTTGCCATACGTGCAAATGCGGAACGGATTACAAACGCAGACAATCCATCTTCGATTAATGTCGCCCCAGACACACGATTTCCACCAGACAATTCATCGGCATAACATTGTGCAATTGGTGTTTCATACGGATCATAATTAAAATCAACTGTTCCAACCTTGGGCACATAGTTATCCAAACGTGCATCATGCACAGTCGTAGGCACAGTTGTACATCCCATCAAAGGTAATGTAAAAATCCAAAAAGCAACTTTTTTCATCAACGACACTGTGCACTCTTTTTTCAACCAGAATATTATATTAGAACCTACATAATTTCGCAAGCAAATTCATTATACTTTTTAATAAATTATGAAATCATTCCTAAATAATGAATTATTCTTGTTTTTTCACTTGTCACATAATTGACAATGTGATAAAATAACGCATAAGGAATGAAGGGATTTACTATGAAAAGATTGATTGTTGTATTAAGTGGATTGTTGGTTTTGCCTGCATTTGCGGACATCACACCGATTAGCAGTGGCACCACAAACACACCTGTGGCACAGCCATCACGTGCCGTACCACGTGGGTCTGCGACGGCAAATCGTGCCACATCACGTGTAACCCCCAGTACAACATCTGGTGTCAGCGCCCGTGACGTCAGCACACGTAATTCCCAATCATCAAGAAATGCAACAACTGCACGCACAGGCGTACAAACCGTTGAACGCAGCGCAACAGGAAATATTGGCCGTGTTGCATCACGTCCATCACGTAACGTTGGCGAAATGGCTGAAAACACTGTAACGACACGTCGTGCGATGCCTGCGAACACAAATCCTGGTGTAACTGCACGTGTTGGGATGATGGCACCAACGGTTGCCAACCGTGTTAGTTCACGTTCATCTGCGGCAATTCAGGCACGTGCCCCAACCACCATTTCTGTATCTGCGGCGGCACCTATTATGATTGAAGACGAAGAAGAACAAATCATAACAACAACCGAAGAAAAGCAGACTGCAATTTCAAACATGGATGAAATTGTACAAATGACAGATTACTGTAAATCACAGTATACTGCATGTATGGATAATTTCTGTAATGTCTTGGACGACAATCAGGGTCGTTGTTCTTGTTCAAAGAATATCAAAAATTATGAAAAAACAGAAAACGCATTAAAGGCCGCAACCGAGGCATTACAAGACGTTTCACAGCAGATTCAATATATCGGCCTGACCAAGGATGATATCGAAACACTGTTCAGCCAGACCGAGGCGGAAATCGCAATGCAGTCTACGACAGACAGCACACAGTTAAAGAACGATTTGGATAACATCAAAGATATGATTGTCGGTATCAAAACAGGCACCGCATCGTCATCTGAAACAGGCGTATCATTTGACTTGTCTGGATTGATGGACTTTAACATCGACAGCACTGGCTTTGATTTAACAGCATTGTTTGCTGGCAATAACACAAACACAACCAGTATCAGCAACCAACGTGGCGAACAGTTGTATAAAACAGCACAGGCACGTTGTAAAACAGCAGTATTGAATACATGTCAGGCATAGGGTGTTGACGTTTCAATTATCACAAATTCATACGATTTGGAAATCGATAAACAATGTATCGCATAC
>JAFOXU010000058.1 GCA_017425725.1 Alphaproteobacteria bacterium
AATAGGAATAAATGTCTAGAATTTTTTGGTGCGCTTTATTGTGGGGTGTATATAAAAAGACGTCAACAGATTATGCTGACGTCGGTTTTATAAAAAATTGTATGGTTAAAATTTTGTAGAAAAATTCACTTTTGCACCTGTGGTGTCGGCACTGATTGCAACGTATGAGCTGGAATCATATTTGTCGACCAGTGTCCATGTGCATAATGCAGCGACAGCTGCCCCGGCCAAAACATCATGCCAATAGTGCATCTTTGCATGTACACGTGTCCAGCCCGTTACGCCCGCCATTGCATATGGTAATATCGCAGGTCGCCATCCATAGCGCTTGTGTATAAACATTGCGCCACTGAATGCTGCGGCGCTGTGTCCGCTGGGGAAAGAACGACGATTGGAACCGTTTGGGCGTTCTTCCAGTTCGAATGCCTTGATGCCTTCGGTAACCAGTTGGGTTGCTGCGAAATCTGTTAAGTATTGAATTGTGCCGTCAAAATTGCTTTCACGGGTGGTCATGCCGAATGCGTATGCAGGTGTTATAACCATCAATAAATCACCAATACGTTCGATGTCAAGGTCGCTGGCATGGGTTGCAGATGTAACAAAAATAGAAATAATAACCAGTAATTTTTTTAACATGAAAATCCCCCGTGTTTTTACATGTGGGCTATTGTATATGTATTTAGGAATAAAAGTCTAGTAAATTTATGTGTAAAAGTATTAAAAAATCTTGAAAAATACTGTAATTCTGACTAGAATTCGCAAAGACTAATAAAAATATAGGAAAACAGTTATGGCAGACGATATTAAAAAAATTCATGAACGTGAATCAAAATGGCAGAAAAAGTGGGCAGATGCACGTGCGTTTGTGCCAAAAAACGATGGTTCAAAACCAAAGTATTATAATTTGATTGAATTTCCGTTCCCAAGTGGTTCTGGTTTGCATGTCGGCCATATGTTGCCATATACAGGTATGGATGTTTTGGCACGCTTTCAACGTATGCGTGGATTTGATGTTCTGTATCCAATCGGGTATGATTCAATGGGTATATCGTCTGAAAATTATGCTACAAAAATTGGCAAGCACCCAAGTGAATCTGTTGCAGAATTGATTAAGATTTTTGAACGTGATATTTCAATAATGGGGCTGTCTTTTAATCCAGAATCAAAATTGTCGACATCTGATCCTGAATTTATCAAGTGGACACAGTGGATGTTTATTCAGTTCTTTAAGGCTGGATTGGCGTATAAATCAGAACTGCCAATGAACTGGTGTCCAAATTGTAAAACAAATCTGACAAACGAAGAATTGGAAGATGGTAAATGCGAACGTTGCCATGGACCTGTTGAAAAGAAGATGAAGTTACAGTGGAATCTGGCAATTACAAAATACGCAGACAGATTAATTGATGATTTGGCATTGGTTGACTATCCAGAACGTGTTAAAACAGAACAAATAAATTGGATTGGTCGTTCGCACGGCGCAGATGTTAATTTTATGGTCGGCGATGATGTTATGACAGTGTATACAACACGAATTGATACAATATTCGGTGTAACGTTCTGTGTTTTGGCGCCCGAACATGCGTTGGTAAAAAAATGGCTGACAGATGGAAAGATTACAAATGTAAATGCTGTAAATGAATATATTGCGGCTGCACGTGCAAAAACAGAAATTGAACGTACAGACGTTACCCGTGAAAAAACAGGTGTTCGTTTGGACGGTGTTATGGCGATAAATCCATTTAATGGGCGTGAAATTCCAATCTTTATTTCGGATTATGTGTTGGCTGATTATGGTTTTGGTGCGATTATGGCGGTGCCTGCACATGATGGTCGTGATTGGGATTTTGCAAAGAAATTTGGGCTGGATATCATCCCTGTTCTATCTGGTGGCGAAGAAGGTAAAGTCTGGGAAGGTGATGGTGCACATATAAACTCTTCTTTCTTGGACGGTATGGGCAAAGAAGATGCGATTGCAACTGCGATAAAATACGGAACAGAACATGGATTTGCGCATGGTACAACCAAGTATAAATTAAAAGACTGGGGTTTTTCACGACAGATGTATTGGGGCGAGCCAATTCCAATGGTGTCTTGTAAAAAATGTGGTTGGGTGCCTGTGCCAGAATCTGAATTGCCGCTGATGCAACCATATATGTCAGATTATAAGCCAACTGATGATGGCGAAGGTCCATTGGCACGTGCAACAGATTGGGTGAATACAACATGTCCATGCTGTGGCGCCCCAGCACGACGTGAAACAGATACAATGCCACAATGGGCAGGTTCTTCATGGTATTTCTTGCGTTATTTAGATTCCAAGAACGATAATGCGTTTTGTTCACGTGAACAATTGGATAAGTGGATGCCGATTGATCACTATAATGGTGGCATGGAACATACGACACGTCATGTTCTGTATTCAAGATTCTGGTACAAGGTGTTGCATGATTTGGGATTTGTGCCAGGGGTTGAACCATATAAAAAACGCACCAGTAATGGTTTGATTATGGCGGCAGATGGTACAAAAATGTCAAAGTCACGTGGTAATACTGTGCCAAGTTCAGATGTTGTTGAACGTAGTGGCGCAGATGCGTGCCGTATGGCAATCTTGTATCTGGGGCCATGGGAACAAAGTGCAAATTGGTCCGAAGATACTTTGCGTGGCGTTGAACGTTTCTTGAAGCGTGTTGAAAATTTGGCAGATAACCTGACAGACGAACCAATGACGGCAGATCAGGAGCGCTTGCAACATAAATTAATTGCAGATGCCACAGAACGTCTGGAAGAAATGAAATTTAATACAACGATATCTGCGATGATGGAATATATTAATGCGTTTGGTGGTAAAATGCCCCGCCATGCATACGAAACGTTATTGCAAGTACTGAATCCTTTTGCACCACATTTGACAGAAGAAATGTGGGAAAAAATGGGTCATGATGATATGCTGGTGTTTGAACCATGGCCAACCTTTGATGCGACAAAGTTGGTTGAATCACAGATGACAATCGTTGTGTCAATTAATGGTAAGCGTGCAACAGACTTTGTTGTTGCTGCTGATGCAGATGAAAGTGCAATTGTTGATGCAGCAAAAGTTGCGGCAAGCGGCAAATTAGACGGGTGCGAAATTATAAAAACAATCGTTGTGCCAAAGAAACTTGTAAACTTTGTTGTAAAAAAATAAAAAGTTTTAGTTAATGGGCGAAGATCTGAATGTTAATTTGGGGCGCTGGGATGGCGTTATTGCCAAACGTATGTTGCGTCGTGGCCCTGTTGAAGTGTATCATATGTTGAATGATAATTCGCTGCTGTTTAGCGTAATTGTCAGGTTTAAATGGGAAATGTTGCCAGATGTACGATTGGCACGTGAATTAAATCGTATCTTGGCAAGCATCAAGCAGATGGAACCTAATAAATATAAAGAGTTCAGACAACAAATTTTAAATACAGTTAAATCCGGATTGCATGGGAACGAGGATAAATATAAAAGATATGTTAAACTGATAGATAATCCAGACGTTGATAAGAATTTTGACGAATTTGTTATTGAGTTGATTGAAAATAGCCCTAAGACAAGGGAAGTGTTTTGGAAACTGGCGGCACGTGATGATGAATTGAAACGATTTAATTTGGATTATCGTGCTGATTATATTGTAAATGATTCAAAGAAAATAGATTTACTGTTGGTAAAATTGTTGTTTTTTATGGCTTTTTGGCACGGTAATGCAGAATTGATATTAAGGTATATTCGTACTTGTATTAAGATGAGAAATGATAAAGCTCGCTTTGAAATGGCACGAATTTTATGGCCTGATGTTCCTAGGTTGGTTAATTTGTATGAACGTAATTATGAATTGCAACAAGAATTGTATGATTTTACAAAACAGGCATATCAGACAACGGTTGATGATACAAAACAGTTTTATAATGAATCTGTGAAAGAAATTGAGAAAAAGCACAATAGTATTGAACGATATAAAGAATTAATACGTACAGGTCAATTACAACCATTTAAAAAGAAATAAAAAAATCCCCAAATGGGGATTTTTTTTAAATGCTGTCGGCGTTTACCCAACGGCCATCTTTTAACAGTCCTGGGGCCATTCCTTCGTTTGTGCGTAATGCATCAATTACACTGCGTGCCTTGGCGGCATCCATGTTGATGATACGTACTTTGTATAAGTCGCCTTCGTTAACAACGACGGCTTCGCCATATGTTTTCATGCGGTTCGCCAATGCGTCTGCGCTGTCCTGGGCATAAAATGCGGCCAATTGAATGCTGTATGGGCCTGTTGCAGGTGCAGCAACTGTTGTTGTTTCTGCGGGTGTTGCAACAGCAGGTTGTGTGGTCTGTTGTGTTGTGCCCAGTGTTGCATTTTTAACAGCGGTTGATTGTTCTGGCATAACCTGAATTTGAACCTTTGCCTGGCCATTCAAACCGATTTTTTGTGCGGCTGCTGGTGACAAGTCCATTAAACGTGTGTTTACAAATGGACCACGATTGTTTACACGAACAACAACGGATTGACCGTTGTCCAAGTTTGTTACACGTGCGATTGTTGGTAATGGTAATGTTTTGCTGGTTGCGACCATTTGATTGATGTCGAATACTTCGCCGTTGCTGGTTTTTGTACCGTTTAATTCTGCAGGGATAATGCCTGCAACACCAGTTTGATTGTATGTCATGTCTTCGACAGGGATGTATTGAACTTCTTCAACCTTGTATGCGGAACCGACATAGTATTTTGGTGCAGCGGCCAACAGATATGCATCATTCAATGATTCTGTTGTTGTGGTTGTTGCAACCAATGGTTCTTCGCCAAAGCCATCTGTGCCATAACCTGTGCCACGACTTGTCGTGCTAAGGTCTGCGCATCCTGATAAAATTGCGGTTAATGCCGCCAATGAAACTAATTTTTTCATGATATAGGACTCC
>JAFOXU010000014.1 GCA_017425725.1 Alphaproteobacteria bacterium
AAACTCTTTTGTTAATTCGGTGGCAGGATATGGATATTCTGTGTACTCAATCGGCAAAGACCTAAATGAAAGCGAACTGATATTTTCGTCCAAATATTCACATACCGACATACAGGACGTTTGGTGCGAATACATGATTTATTTCCAAGGTTTACCAGTATCCAGAATTACTTTACCATTAAACAAGCCTGTACAAGATGACTTTGCAAAAGACGTTTTAAATTTATTTAAAAAATGTTCACAAAAGGTTATCGCACAAGAAAAAATGGCCAAAAAAAATATGTTCTTGCGATGCATACCAGAAAACCTATACGCAAACGAATATTAAATCGCACGAACAACCCTGCAAAATGTAACACCATATACAGCAGACGCACCTGCACGCATCAACACACGACGCAATTCAGAAAACGTCGCACCTGTTGTCATAACATCATCAACCAACAATATTCTTTTACCACGAATTTTATCCGGACAAACAACACTGAAAACGCCATGAATGTTTTCTGCACGTTCACGCGCATTTTTATGCCCCATATCAGGACGATGGATTCGACGTACAGAATCTATATCAATATTAATACCCAAAACTTTTGCAATTGGTCGTGCCAATAATGTCGCCTGATTATAACCACGTTTAAACAAACGTCTGTTTGCCAATGGCACTGGCATTACAACATCGACATCAACATTAATATCACGCAACGCCCAAATCATTGCACGTGACATAAAGTTCGCATATTGCACACGACCACCATGCTTAAACGGCAACATCGCAGAACGAGACGCATCATCATACACACATGCAGACCGTATCCAATCCAGTTCACATTTTCCAGATGCACACGTTGGGCACAATGGCGCACCACCAAGGTCTAAATCAGCAGGAAACGGATACCCACATTTTATGCACTTTGGATTATCTATCCAATTCATAGACATCCAACAATCTGCACACAATTCACCATGTATTGATACCGGTGTGTCACACAATGGACACACCGGCGGAAATAAAAATTCAATAAATCTATTAAAAACTTTTACCACGACATACTTTTATAACTTTTCTTACCAGTACTGTCGCCAAAAATATTGTACTGTTGTTGTGTCAGCGTATCATACTGATCGCCAGAAATAATACGCAAAACAAAGCCAGATTCTTGTCGATTGGATAACACAGGAACAATCCTTTGTCTTGGAACACCATTATCTTTCAAAACTTGTTCAACGATTGCTAAACGACGTGCAGCCAATTTTCTGTTATCTGTACCATGTGTCATATACTGAGGAATCGCAACCTGAATTGCACGTGTAGGCTTGTTTACGACAATACCAGCATATTCCGTCAACAAATTATAATTTGCACGAGATAACGCAGAATCATCATCACGGAATTTGATTTTGATTTCCAATGGTCTGATACCAGTGTCTGTTTCAGACAAATCACGTTTCGCTGTAAAACCTTCGACAGCAGAAGACATGTCACTCGCAACATCAAAAGAATTATCAATCGTATACGTGGATAAATGCTTGTTTTCTGACAAGAAAGTTTTTCTGAACGCATTACGCAATTCATTCGGTGTCATCTTTGTCATATCATCACGAACACTCGCAATTCGTGGAGACGTATTTTTTTCAACCTTGCGAATAATAACATCGTCATTATCCATATCAACAACCATGCGACGCAAAGATACATGTTCAGGTACATCATCTGCAACAGCAACAACAGGTTGTGGTACAGTGTGCGCAATTGGGGCAGCAATCACACGTGGTGATACAGTACGAACACTTTCTTCGGCACGTTTTTGCAAATCAACCAAACGTGCAATCTGATTATCTATCTCTGGCGTTACAGATGGTGTATCCACCACAGCCGCAACACGTGTTACAGATGCACGATTTTGGTCAATTCTCTCCTCTGGTAACTGGGAATCTGTACGATATACAGAAAACTCGTTTGGTTTTGGCATACGTAATGCAACATCATTTTTTGCCCACAAATCAGAACTTGGCCGATTCGGTGTCAGCACATCATTAGATGCAACAATCTGTTGTCCAGAATCAGCCGATGCAACGGGCGCTTGCTTTGCGCTGCGTGCAACAACCTTTCTTGTTCTGGTTGATGCAACCTTGGCCACAGGTTTTGTTGTTTGTTGTTCCCCCTCGCCAAAAATTGCACGTGCAGAAACACCACCAGACGCAACATTTACAACAGGTAAACGTGCGCTAGCAAATGCTGGCAACATAACGAACATAGACAATACAGAGATTGTAATACGATGCATTTTCCTTTCCTTCCGATTTTATCATAGAACAAATGACGAATCGCACGCAAGCATAAAATGCATCAATTTATTAAAATTACCTTTTATTTTGTTACTTCATCCGCAATCAAATTAACAGCATTGTTTTTTACCAAAGCCTTTTGTGCCATTTTTGCCAAACGAGATGGATTATCAAACAAATCGTTTAACATAGACGTTAACCAACGTTGCGTAAACTTGGACTGTTCAATTGCAAAACCCCCACCTGTTTTTGCGAAACTGGCAGCATTGGCAGCCTGATCTGGATTTATACCCAAGGGAACAAATATTGCAGGGCGACCAATCGTTTGCAATTCAACAACAGTACTGGCACCACTGCGTCCAATAACCAAATCAGCCCCTGTTATTGCGCCCGCCATATCATGAATAAACGACAATACGTTTGCATGAATTTTATTATCTGCATAAAACCGTTGTAATTTTGC
>JAFOXU010000131.1 GCA_017425725.1 Alphaproteobacteria bacterium
GAACGCTGCCAACGGCAAGAGCCGACTGGGTTGCACCGTAGCCGCCAAGTTCAGCCGCCAGTTCTCCGACGAGGTGAGTTGGCAGAAGGTTGACCCGCAGGTAGATTTTTGTTTTTATGTAACAAAAAAGCGATGTTTTATCATCGCTTTTTTTCTTACCATAATTTTACACGATTTTGTGGTGCAATGAACATTTTGTCGTTTGGTGTAATACCAAATGCGTCATACCATGCGTTGATATGTGGTAATATTCCATTTACACGATTGTTGCCCAGTGAATGTTCGTCAACCTTGGTTCGACGTATTTCTTCGTCTGGTCTGATATTGTGGGCCCATACACCTGCGTATGCGATAAAGAAACGCATATCAGATGTTAATCCGCCAACTGTTTCAGATGGTTTGCCAAAATTTTTATATGCATCAAAAGAAATTGTTACACCACCGTAATCTGCCAAGTTTTCACCCAGCGTAAATTCGCCGTTTGCGTAAACTTCGTCATTGATTTTTATTGTGTTAAAAAATTCTTTCATAACATTTGCACGTTTTTCAAAACCGTTGGCATCATCCGATGTCCACCAGTCTTTCATATTTCCATCCTTGTCAAAATGACGGCCAGAATCATCAAACCCATGTGTCATTTCATGACCGATTACTGCACCGATTGCGCCATAGTTAAATGCATCATCAGCATTCATGTCAAAAAATGGATATTGTAAAATGCCAGCAGGGAAACAAATTTCATTCGTTGATGGATCGTAATACGCATTTACTTCATGTGCGTTCATAAACCAAATGGATGAATCTTTTTCTTTACCGATTTTTTCAATCCAGAATGCATCTTCGAATTGTGCAACACGTACCATATTGTTCCACAAAGAATCATTTTTTATTTCCAGTTTTGAATAATCACGCCATTTGTCTGGATAGCCAATTTTTGCCTTGAATGTTGACAATTTTTCTAATGCTTTTTGTTTGGTTGTATCGCTCATCCAATCCAGATTTTCAATGCGCATTGCGTACGCTTGTTGCAGGTTTTTAACCAACTGTTGCATACGTTTTTTTGCATCTTCTGAAAAATATTTTTCAACATAAAGACGACTAACTTCTTCGCCCAGTGCGCCATCAATCATCGACACGGCACGTTTCCAGCGTGGTTTTTGTTCTTTTTGTCCTGCCATTGTGCGATTATAAAAATCAAATGATATATCGTATGTTGTGTCGTCTAATAATGTGTCTGCTGCGCTGACAATACGATATTTTAAATATGTTTTAATCAGTTCAAAATCAGTATCGTTCATAATTGCGATTGATTCTTGAATTGCTTCTGGTTGTGCAATGTTTATATATTTTGCATGTGTTGCACCACGTGCCATCAGGAATTTGCCCCAGTCAAAACCAGAAAATTTTTCTTTGATATCTGTAATGCTCATCTTGTGATAGTTTGCATGCGGATTGCGCAGTTTTTCTTTTGGATAGAAAGATTTTGCCATGCGTTCTTCCAGTGCATATAATTTTTTGACATCTACATCAATGCCAAAATTTTTCATTTGTTTCGCAATAAATTCTTGATATTTTTTTCTGACTTCAACAGATTTTGCATCTGTGTCGAAATAATAGTCACGTGATAACCCTAGTCCGCCTTGGCCAATGTTGTATAGATAGTGTTCACTGTCCATTTCGTCTAATGCTACACCATCGCCCCAAAATGCTGATGAAAAAGAAAATGTGCGTCCCAAATATTCTTCTAAATCTTTGCGTGTTAGTTTGTCTATTTCTGAAATGAAACTAGCGACAGGTGTTGTGCCGTCACTGTTTAATTTTTCAGCATTCATTGCAATTTTATACAATGTGCCAATTTTACCGGTATCGTTTTCTGAAATTTGACGTGTGCGTTCCAGATTTGTGTTAATCAATACCTCGAATGCACCGTATCTGGAATAATCATCAGGAATTGGGTTTGCAATCTGCCATCCATTTGTTGCGTATTGATAAAAATCATTTCCTGCATGAATATTTGTGTTCATGTTTTCCAATTTGATACCGATGTTCAATGTTTTCTCCTTTGTTAAAAAATACAAGTACGTTACAGAAAATAAAACTGCGATTATTCCAATAATGTTTAATATTTTATTTTTCATTTCCTTATCTCACTATGTTTACCAAAATGTCATCTAATATTAGCATGCCTGCATCTGTTGTGCAAATTCTGTCTTTTTGAATCTGTGCCAGTTCAGGATGTTTGTTAACCCAGTCTATATCAATAATATTTTTTATACCATCTGTCAATTGACAACCACGTTTTGTTCGCATACCTGTGATAATCATTTCTGTGCTGCGTACAGTGTTTGATATTTTTTCAAATTTTTTATAGGCGC
>JAFOXU010000082.1 GCA_017425725.1 Alphaproteobacteria bacterium
TCAAACGTCGCAGTGATAACACACCCAATCGTGGTTTCAATTGTGCCTTGGTTTTCACATGTAGATTTTATGTCGAAACCTTTTACATCCTTGTGTCTACGAACTGCCAGAATTTTTACAGGTTTATTTGCAGAAATTTTAATGGCTTCGGTTCTTTTCTGACCAACCATTACATTTGTCCAGTCTATCATATCTGGGTCAATAATCAGTTTTGCTGCAACCTTGGAATCTGGTGATATATCTGATTTTTTATCGTCACTGAATATCAGTGTTAATAATATCAGCACAACAATAAATGCCGCCGCCAACAACAACCATTGCAAACGCTTTGGTATATTGTTTTTTAAATCAATTAACTGTTGTTTAATTTTGTTCATCCCAAACCCACACGATTAAATTATTGCATACGTACAACACTGCAACTGGTGCCACTAACTTTTAACATTTTGTCACACAGTGTTTGTGCTGTATCAATATCTGCAAATGGTCCGATGCGTAAACGGTATTGGCGTGCTGTTGTTGCAGTTGCACCCAAATCACCCACGCCTTGTTCGTCGACAGCAAAGAAAACCATATCTTTATACGGTGTCAGTAATCCTTGACCATCTTCGCCACTAAACTTTGCCAATAATGTTGTCCAATATGTTTCCAACGCCTTGACAGAAGTGTCTGATTTTAATTCAATTGCGACACCGTTTTGGTTGCTGGAAATCAGTGGAATATTTGACTGTGGCAGATATGCGCCTGCGGTATTGCGTTCTTGTGGCAACATGTTTACAACACTGCCAGATGATGGCATTGCCTGTGGAACTGTAAATCCAGCCGGCATATAATATCCTGCACCTGTCATTGGGTCAACAGTTGCAGTATTGCCAACATACATTGGTGTGCCTGTGTATGGGGTTCCCATGCTCATTGCAGCCATGCTGTCGGTATATGCAATGTTGTTCAGTGATTGACCAGATAACATGCTTTGTGCAACATTTGCCTCTGCCAATGCCATAACAGATGCAGTGTCTGCAATCAAGAATGGTTTTTCACGTTTTTTAATACATACAATACGTTGGCCACTGCGCAGAACCATGTCACCAACTGCCTCTACAATTAATAATCTGCCGTCTTCGCCATCTGTGCGGAATCCAACTGGCGATTCGCCACCTTCGACCAATAATGATACAACAGGACGCTGTGTCATTGATATTACCTTGTCGCCAAAGTCGATGTATGTAAATATTCTGTCACGCCATACACGTTCTGGTGCAATTACATAGTCATCTGGATTTGGAACAAAAATATCCAAGTCGAATCTAAATTCAGATGGGTCAATCTTCATAGATTTTATCCAACCATAATCTTCGCCATCAACACCAACGACGTTGGATGCAGGGGCGGCCTTTTGAAATATTGATTTTGCGCCACCTGATGTAACGTTTGTGGTTGCGTTTGGTAACATTGCGTTGCCATCCAGTGTGACATCAACCTGTGAATATGTGATTTCACTGGAATTTGATGGTTCGGCACGTAAATAGAAAATGTACTTGTTCCCAGA
>JAFOXU010000192.1 GCA_017425725.1 Alphaproteobacteria bacterium
CACATCCTGATGTTTTGCGAATCTTGGGTAAGGGGAACAAGGAAAGATTGGTTCCTGTATTGCCTGTTGTATGGTCTGCGATTGATAAATATGTTAATGTACGCCCATTTGGAAACAGTCCAAACGATGAACTGTTTCGCAGTGTACGTGGGTTGCCAATGACACCACGCATGGCGCAAAAGGTTGTTGAAAATCTGCGACATTATTTGCAATTACCAGACTATGTAACACCGCATGCATTACGTCATACTTTTGCAACAGCATTGCTTGCTGGTGGGGCAGATTTGCGCAGTTTGCAGGAATTGTTGGGTCATTCATCACTGTCAACGACCCAATTATATACCAAGGTTAATATGGCAGAAATCTCAAACATTTATGCCAATGCACATCCACGTGCAAACGATTAAAGAATCTTGTTCAAGCCAACTAAATTTACACCGAAACTGTCTGCGTATGCCTTGGCATCGGCAAAGTGTTTGCATACGTGGCTGATATGATGCGCATCATCAGATAAAAACATTGGGATTTTTTTGTCTGCGCACATTTTCATAATACGTGGTGATGGGTGCGGATGTGTTCCATATTTATACAACGCAGTATTTATTTCCACTGGGATATTTGCTTGGGCGATAATATCTGTTGTTTTTTCTTCTGTATCAATCCATTTTTCGTCACTGCCCAATCCCAGACGACATGGCAAATCGATATGCGCCAAGAATGTGCATAATCCTGATTTTGCAATCCACTGAACCTTATCCCAATATGCGGTCAGCATTTTATCCTGGTCTTCCGCAGATGCGTTTTTCATATCGTGTATATTGCACAGACGACCGCCATATTCAATCAAATGACATGCACCAATAATATAGTCAGGCTTTAACACATTACGCATATGTTTGTAACCGTTGTGCCATGCGTGATTATCAAATAAATCTAATTCCATGCCACGTAATACGGTTATATTGTTTTGTTTATGAAACGCTATCATATCCAGTACACCATAATGTGCTTTAAATTCAGATAATGCCTTATCAAATGTTGTATTATAAATTCTGGAATAACCGCCCGATACAGCATGTGGATAGAACGCAGATTTTGTAACATACGGATGTACAATTAAATGATTTGATATGCCCACAGTCCGCATGCCACATTCTGTGGCCTTGTCAATCATTTCTGTGGCAATGTTCTTGCCGTCAAAACCAAGTGTATGTGTATGAAGTGTAAAATCCTGGGGCATATTTAAAATTTAACCTTTGGTGCGACTTTTTCAGATTCTTCAATCTCAAACATTTTTTCTTGTTTGATGCCAAACATATTAGCAACCAAATTAGATGGAAACTGTTCGATTTGTGTATTCAATCTCATAACAACGGTGTTATAAAACTGGCGTGTTGCTTGGATTTTTGTTTCCGTGTCTGCCAATTCACGTTGTAATTCTAAAAAGTTTTGATTTGCCTTTAATTCAGGATAATTTTCTGCCACAGCGAACAAATTTTTCAGTGTTTGTGAAATTTTATTTTGTGCTTTTGCGCTATCTACACTGTCGCCTTTCATGGCCATTGTGCGTGCACGTGTCAGTTCTGTTAATGTTTCTTTTTCGTGTGCTGCTGCACCACGTACAGTCTCAATCAGGTTGGGAATTAAATCATATCTGCGTTTTAACTGTGTATCCACAGTGGCCCATGCCTCACGTGCTTGGTTACGTCTGGCAATCAGGTCATTATACAGTGCGATAAAATAGAATACAAAAATTGCGATTACTGCGATTGTGGTCCACATGTTAAAATCCTTTGTTTTGTTATGATTTGATTGTATTATAACGCCTAAATAAATTCAACATATTTTAATATTGAATATTTTATCTGTTTTCACTAAATTTAGTATGTATGAAAAAAGAACTGACAGATTTTTTAAATACTGACCTGCAATTTATCAAGGGGGTGGGGCCTGTGCTGGCAACTCGGTTCGAAGAATTGCTGGGTGGTCGTCGTGTCTTAGATTTCTTGTTGCATCGTCCATCATATGTGCGTGCACGTGGTGTAACAGAAAATATTCAAGATATTACACCTGGTGCCAGTTTAACTATACCGCTGATGATAAAATCGCACAAGCGTGGTGGGACGTTTGGACGTGGTCGCAGACGACCAACACAGATTATTTGTAACGATACGGTGGGCAATACAGTCGTTCTGCAGTTTTTTAATTCCAGTTATCTTGATTATTGGTTAAAAAAATTGCCGATTGGTCAATGGCGTATGATTTCTGGTAAACTGGAAAAGGGTGGTGCACGACCAACGATAAATCATCCTGACTTTATTGAAGAAATGCAAAATGCATCAAAAATACCATCGGTTCAGGCGATATACCCATCTGGCGAAGGGCTAACACAAAAGGTGTTTGCAAACGTTCGTGATCAGATTTTTAGTGCGCTGACAGATAAAATACACGATGAATCAGACGACAGAATTATTGAATTTTTTGATGCGTTACATCATGTGCATTTTCCACAGTCTGATGATGATTTGATGCCAAATGCAACATACATGGCAAAGTTGGCATATTGTGAATTATTGGCGCATCAATCTGCAATTGTTATCAGCCGTAAAAACAGATTAGATGTACGCAATCGTCGTGTCGTTCGTGCACAGAAATATAATTTAATGGAAAAATTCTGGGCGACAGTTCCATATGAATTAACGGGTGCGCAAAAACGTACATGTGATGAAATTTTTACAGATATGGCCAATGATATTCCGATGATGCGCCTTGTCCAAGGTGACGTGGGCAGCGGTAAAACCATTGTCGCAATGGCAGCAGCAGTTAAAATGGCAGAAACAGGTGCACAGACGGCATTGTTGGCACCGACAGATACATTGGCGCAACAACACTATGCAAAATTGAAACCGCTGTGTGATAAAATTGGCATCGTGTGTGAATGTCTGACAGGTCGTGACAAGGGAACATCACGTCGGGAAAAGTTAATTTCATTGAAATCAGGACGAACCAAGGTTGTTATTGGAACACACGCATTGTTTTCTAGTGATGTTGAATACAAAGATTTGGGTTTGGTTATCGTTGATGAACAGCATCGATTTGGTGTTACGCAACGTGAAACATTACGACAAAAGGGTGACAACCCAGATTTATTGGCACTGTCTGCAACACCGATTCCACGAACATTGTCTATGACAATATATGGTGATATGGACGTTTCAATAATAAATGAAAAACCAGCAGGGCGCAAACCTATCAAAACATCAAAGATTTCTGTGTCACGAATTAATGATTTGGTTGAACGACTGCAATTGCAGATATCCGATGGGGCCAAGGTTTTTTGGGTTTGCCCACTGGTCGAAGAATCAGAATCTGAAAATGTTGCAACTGCGGCTATATCTCGTCATGAAATGTTGTCTATGTCTTTTCCAAATGCAGGGTTGGTACATGGTCAAATGGATAAAAAAGAACGTGACAGTGTTATGGAAAAATTTGCCGATGATAATTCTGATATGAATTTATTGGTCGCAACCACTGTTATCGAGGTTGGTATTGATGTTCCACGTGCTTCGATTATCGTTATTGAAAACGCAGAACGTTTTGGTTTGGCGGCTTTACATCAGTTGCGTGGTCGTGTTGGGCGCGGCAACACACAATCGTACTGTCTGTTGTTGTTTGGTTATAATGTCAGTGACGATGGTTTAAAGCGTTTGGATATACTATGTGAAACAGATGATGGATTTGTTATTGCAGAACAAGACCTGATGATGCGTGGTGCTGGTGTTTTGTTGGGTACACGTCAAAGCGGTTGGATGCAATATCATTTTGTCGATTATCGTGAACACAGGGATTTATTTAAATTGGCATCACGTGCGGCACGTGATAATGATATGGATAATTGGACAAATGATTTAATGTTTCTATTTAATCGTGGGGTGGTCTTGGGTGCGTAAGTTTATTGCAATTTTATTATCTGTATTTTTGATTGCACCTGTATATGGTGCATCGCAAATAAATGATACAGAAACAGAAAAATTACTGATGGAATTGATTAGGCCATTGGGTGTTGCAGCAAATATCCCCAGTGGCAGATTGAAAATACATATAATTGATGATAATGATTTTAATGCGTTTGTATCTGGTGGCGAAGATGTATTTGTTTATACAGGTTTGTTAAAACAAATTAAAAACCCCAGTGCATTTCAGGCTGTTATTGCGCACGAAATGGGGCACATGTTGGGCGGACATATGACACAAATGTCTGATCGCATGGCCGCAGAAATGAAGCGTACGATGCTGATACAGGCATTGGGGGTTGGTCTGATGGTGGCTGGTGGTAACCCGTCATTGGGGGCAGGGGTACTGGCTGGTTCGTCTGGTGTAGCCCAGCAATCTATGTTGGCATTTACACGTGACGAAGAAAGAATTGCAGACGGTCTGGGGTTGGATTTAATGATTTCTGCCAAACAAAATCCCAATGGTTTTATTGATGTATTTAAACAAATGCAAGATTTAACGGGTGTTATGGAATCGAAAATCAATCCAAATCGTATCAATCACCCATTGACCGCAGAAAGACTGAACAACATCAAATCGCAAATTGAAAACAAGGATATAAAATATAATACAGACACAAATATTGCATCTCAGAAAACGTATGAATATGAATTGGTGCGTGCAAAATTAATTGGATATTTGGATGCAGCAAAATCTGTGTTGGAAAAATATCCATATTCAGATAAATCTGATGCGGCACTGTATGCCCGTGCAATTGCAAATATGCGTGCCGGCAATCTGGATGGTGCCAAAATGGGTACACAAACACTGATTTCCAGACAACCAAATAATCCATATTTTTATGAACTGTTGGGCGATATTGAATATCAGTTTGGACATTATGATGACAGTGTGCGTGCATATGAACAATCATTAAAACTGGAAAAAAATGCGCCACAGATACAAACTGCGTTGGCATTGGTGTTAACAGAACGCAGAAAACCAGATGATGCACAACGTGCAATTGAACTATGTAAAACGTCATTGTTGTCAGATGCAACTGCGTTTACTTATTGGGTTTTGGCACGTGCGTATGGTGATGATGATGCAGGACGCAGTGCATGGGCCATGGCAGAATACTATAACATGATTGGCAAGGATAAGGATGCCAAGAAATATGCAAAAAGCGCCCAGAAACACCTGAAAAAAACCGACCCAGAATACATCAAGGCCGGTGAATTAGTGGATTAAAAACACCCCGTTGGGGGTGCCTTTTTATAATGGGGCGGATAACCGGATTGTAAATTCCCATGTTCGTTTACACTCCATGGGCCCCTTTCGCCTGCGCTGTCGCTGCGGCTCGAACCGGCGGTTCTCGTCCGTACCGCCCAGACATAATAAAAAACACCCCGTTGGGGTGCCTTTTTATAATGGGGCGGATAACCGGACTCGAACCGGCGACATTTGGTACCACAAACCAACGCTCTAACCAACTGAGCTATATCCGCCATACTG
>JAFOXU010000054.1 GCA_017425725.1 Alphaproteobacteria bacterium
ACATTTAACACAGAGGGGGGTGTAGCAACCGCCACATACACAGCCAGTTGTTCAGCAAAAAGTTTTACGATATATTTCCATAATGATTATTACGACAATAAAAATACAGATTTTTCATTTAATGTAACATATGATGCTAACTTGCCGGTTCTTACTGGGCAAACAAAACCAACAAGACAAGGATATGTTTTCGCAGGGTATTATGACACAGAATCGACTGGTGGGACACTATATTATAACGCAGATATGAGCGCTGTATCAGGCAAAAAATGGAAAATTGATGGAAGTGCCAGTATGTATGCCAGATGGACTCCATGTTCTGATAATCACTATTGTATAGGCGATAATACAGAAAAACAATGCCCATCAGCATTTATTTATAAAAATTCTGACTTCAGTGATGAACCAGCGGACGAAATAAAAGACTGTTATCTGAATCCTGGATTAACGTTAACTGACAGCATAAAGGCGAGCGATGTTACATTAAAAAGCCTATCAGGAGACAATAATAAGATATTTTACGTGGGGCCCTGATTCGTAAAAATAATAAAAACTTGACTTTTTTGTCAATTTAGTGTAATATACAAGGTATCAAGACGGCATTGTTCGATGTCCGAAATCTCCAACAAAGGAATATTTTATGCATATTAATGAATTAAAGGCTAAATCGCCACAGCAGTTACTGAAAATGGCAGAAGATATGGGTATTGAAAATCCATCACAATTAAATGTGCAACAATTGCGCTTTGCGGTTATGCGTGTGTTTGCCGCAGATAAAAAGGTTGTGTTAATCGGTGATGGTGTGCTGGAACGTATGCAAGATGGTTTTGGGTTCTTGCGTGCCCCAGAATCTAATTATTTGGCAGGGCCAGATGATTTATATGTGTCGCCAAATCTGATTAAAAAGTATGGCTTGAAAACAGGTGATTATATCGAAGGACAAATTCAAGCACCACAGAATGAATCTGAACGCTATTTTGCATTGGAAACAATCGAACGTGTTAATGGCGATAGTCCAGAAAAATTAAAACATCGTGTGTCTTTTGATGATATGACACCGCTGTATCCTGATGAAATGCTGAAAATGGAAGTGGCCGATGACAAAGACAAGGGACGTAATCTGTCTGCACGTGTTATCGACTTGATTTCCCCAACAGGTAAAGGACAGCGTTCATTGATTGTTGCGCCACCACGTACTGGTAAAACAGTTATGTTGCAGAATATTGCGCACAGTATCGCAACAAACTATCCTGATGTGAAATTGATTGTGTTGCTGATTGATGAACGTCCCGAAGAAGTTACAGATATGCAACGCAGTGTAAAAGGTGAAGTTATTTCATCAACATTTGATGAACCGGCTGCACGTCATATTCAGGTTGCAGAAATGGTTATAGAAAAGGCAAAACGCTTGGTCGAAGCAGGGCAGGATGTTGTTATCTTGTTAGATTCAATCACACGTTTGGGACGTGCATATAATACATGTGTCCCATCCAGCGGCAAGGTGTTAACGGGTGGTGTTGATGCATATGCGTTGCAACGTCCAAAACGTTTCTTTGGTGCGGCACGTAATATCGAAGGTGGTGGTTCACTGACAATTATCGCAACTGCGTTGGTTGATACAGGTTCAAAAATGGACGAAGTTATCTTTGAAGAATTTAAAGGTACAGGTAACAGCGAAATTATCTTGGATCGCAAATTGTCTGATAAACGTGTTTATCCTGCGATTGATATTACAAAGTCTGGTACACGTAAAGAAGATTTGTTGGTCGGCAAAGATATATTATCTAAAATGTACGTTTTGCGTCGCATTATTAACCCAATGGGTACATTGGAGGCGATGGAATTCTTGCTGGACAAGTTAAGATTAACCAAGACGAACGATGATTTCTTTTCGTCAATGAATCAATAATACAAAATGCCCCATCGGGGCATTTTTTATGGGGTAATCATGAATAGAATATATGTTATTGGGGCGATGTTGGTCGCCTTTGGGTTCGTGTTTGTGGCTGGGCGCAATAACGGTATGCAAAAATGTCAGAAAAATGTAACGCAAAATGCGTTGCAACAGCAATCAGAAATTATTCAGATAAAGGAGAAAATAAATGCGGAAACTGTTGCTAGTCGGACTGATGATATTCGTAAGTGCCTGCGCCAGAAATACACCATCGCAGATTGATTCTTGTACTCGGATGATGTGTACACCGATATATGGACGTGCAAACGATTGGAAGGTAATTAGTGATGATTTGGCACGTAATATTTATCGACATAATAAATTGTGCGAAGAATATAATAAAAATTGACAATGTTGTATTTTGTGTTATTGTTGCCTTATGTTAACAAATACTGAAATTTTATCACAAAAGCGAAATAAAACGCATCCAAAGCATGTGGGCTTGGCCAAGTATTTTAAACATAATTGGACATCTGAAACGTATCTGATACAAGATATTGTGTATAAATGCAATGTTTCTGGCAAGGTGGGTGAATTGCCACCCCAACTGCGTGTACGTGTGCCACAGGAACAAATCGCACAGGTTACAGCAAAATTTCATGATTGTTTGGCACATTTTATAGCAGATTATTATAATAATTTTATGCAAGTAATATGTCAGATAGACTGGGATACGGAATGTAGAAAACATGTGTCTGCATATAAATTGTCTGATATCAGTGAATTGTTTGGTACAGATTGCATATTAAATGGACGATCGGTTTCGGCTGTTGGGCATTTGCGGCCGTGGCGTGGTGCAAATGGATTTGTGTATAAGTTGTCTTTTCCAGAAATAAATGCAGAGTATGCATTAAAAATTTTTATTAGAGATACGGATGATTTCGGATTATTTGGGCATGGGCCTTGGTTTGAAATTCCAACTGCGTTCGCAGCCAATCATGCGGAACCAAATCGTAATGTTCCGATATATCTGGCATCATTGCGTGATGAATATTATATGCTGACCAAGTGGGCAGGTGATGCGCCAGATGATGTGAAACAGGCAGATAAAAACTATGTTATATTTCATACATCTGTATGTGACAACAGACCTAATAATTATCGCAAGGGACGCAGAATTGATTTTGGAAACACAAAGTTGACTTTTTATGGTAAATGTTCGTACAAAGAACGCAAGTTAGCAAGACAAATTATGGCCGGTGATGTTGTTGCGGTTGAAAAGCATATGGACAGTATTAAAAATAAACTGGAATACAAAAACGTAGATAATCTGGTACAAAAAATCGCTGATGAAATGTACTTAACGCCGGAAATGATTGCGTTTTTGGCCGCCCGTGAACGATAGTTTACTTCATCGCAATTTTAATTAAATCATGAACGATTTGCTCACATGTTTTGTCACCATTTGGTGAATATTCAACAAATTCAAAACTGTATGCGTCTTGGAAAGATTCAACCAGTGTTTTTGCCATGTTAACGTCTAAGCCACCGTGTTCTGGTACCAAAACATCAGGGAAATATTCGGGACTGATTGCGTCAAAGTCAAAAGATACAACGTATGGGCGGCTGCCTATTTTTTGCTTAATATTAGATATGATTTTTTCAATATCAGATTGATTGTTTATATCTCGACAAAAAGAAACATTTATATTGTTTTTATTTACAAATTCAATTTCTGCAGGTTCAAACGAACGTGTGGCGATGTAAAATAAGTTTTCTGGATTTAATACATTTTTTCGTCGTGGAATTGTTAGCCATCGTGCATCGCCATCACCCAATAATGCACGTACATTTGTGCCATGTGGCGCACCAGATGCCTGGGCCTTGGATGTGTCTGGTGTGTGTATGTCCAAGTGTGCATCAATATAAACTAGACACAAATTATCTGTATCCAAATGGTCTGCTATTGCACAAAAATGCCCAAAGTTTACAGAATGGTCACCACCAATCATGATATGCGGTTCTTTTGGTGTTTGGGCATAGATTTTCTGTTGAATTTGAAAATTTTCCCCAAACCTGTCACGTGCGCATTCAGAATGATTAAATGGAGCCGGTGTTACAAATGTCCAATCTGAGTTAGGGAACATTTTTTGAACAACCCTTGGGGCCAGTGCAGGTCCACCCTCAATTATTTCTTTGGTCGCACCACGACCATATTCGATACCTAAAAAACGTTTCATTTGTACGATTCCACTATACTTTCTGCTGCGCTTTGAATTGTGTATAA